>JAGHDE010000105.1 GCA_021160085.1 Pseudomonadota bacterium
CAAGTCACCGCACAAGTCACCGCACAAGATGAAAGGGTACAGAGAATCCTCGAGTTTTGCCAGATCCCCCGGGCCAGGGAAGAAATCCAGACCTTTATCAAGATAAAGGATAGAGAATATTTTAGGAAAAACTTTCTCCAACCTTTATTAAAACAAGGTCTTTTGAAGCCGACAATTCCAGATAAACCGACAAGCTCAAGACAAAAATACTATGCAAACAAAGAGAAAAAATAAGATGAGCAACACCGCAAACATCGTAATTAGAATCAGGGACGGGTTCAGTTTTATTACTGAAAGCCTTTAAATGCGAAGTCCATCCTTTGGGGAATAAAAAAAATAAAGAATTGACAGGGGAAATGTATGGACCCACAGATATTAAGTGAGTATTTCAAAAAATGTTTTCTTGCCGTGGATGGTCTCTGGTTTATGATGTTGGAAAAAACAGACTCATTTGATAAGGCCCTTGAGGTTGATCGCCGGGTATGGGAAATACTGCCAAAGATACAGGCCCGGAAGATAAAAGAGTTGTTGAAGGTGGAAACTGCCACCGAGGAAGATTTGATAAGCGCCCTCAGGTTCAAGCTAAATGCTGAAGATTTTGTGAGTGAAATTTGGAAGAAAGATTTACAAATTAATGTTATAATCAAAAAATGTCCCTGGTTCGCCTTGTTGAAAAAATCGAATCGAGAGCATCTGGCAGAAAAAATCGGTGTTGCAATATGCTCTGTCGAGTATAGTGTCTTTGTCGGAGAATTTAGGAAAGATGTGGATTTTGAGGTAATGTCGCGGCAGTGTTCCGGAGATGAGGTTTGTTCATTTGTGTTTAAATTAAAAACAAATCAGAATAAAGCTTAGCGAGAAACACCAATGAAAGAAGCCATGTTTTACCAGAAAAAGGATGAGGGGTCGGTTCAGTGTGGGCTCTGCAACCATCGCTGTGTTATTAAGGAGGGGAAAAGGGGGGTGTGTGGGGTGCGGGAGAACAGGGAGGGCATTCTTTACAGTCTGGTCTATGGCAGATGTATCTCTCAAAGCGTTGATCCCATTGAAAAGAAGCCCTTATACCATTTCCATCCGGGCTCAGAATCATTTTCTGTTGCCACGGCAGGCTGTAATTTTCAATGCAAGCACTGCCAGAATTACAGTATTTCCCAGATGCCCCGGGACCAAAAAAAGATAACAGGAGCTGATGTCCCTCCGCAGAAGATCGTGGAGGCCGCAAAATTTTATAATTGCGCTTCCATTGCCTATACGTACACTGAACCCACTATCTATTATGAATACGCTTATGATATCGCGGTATTGGCGCACGAAGAAAAGATCAAAAATGTTTTTGTTACCAATGGATACATCACCCCGGAAGCACTCCGGCAGATTCAGCCATATCTTGATGGTGCCAACGTAGACCTTAAAAGTTTTTCCGATGAATTTTACCGGAAAATCTGCGGAGCAAGCCTGCAACCGGTTTTAGATTCTCTGATGTTTTATAAAGAATTAGAGATCTGGTTGGAAATTACTACCCTGATAATACCTGGATATAATGATTCGGCTGAAGAGCTGAAAAAAATCGCGGAGTTTATTTACAGCCTGGGGGCAGAGACGCCCTGGCATATTTCCGCTTATTATCCAACCTATAAACTTACTGATCAACCCCGAACCTCAGTTCAATCCCTGCGACGGGCGCGGGAGATCGGACTTGAAACTGGTCTCCGGTATGTTTATGAAGGGAATATTCCCGGAGAAAAGGGAGAAAACACGTATTGTTATTCATGTGGGAGTCTTCTTATCGAACGATCCGGATTTAGTATATCTCAGTATCAAATAACAGACGCAAAGTGTCCTGAGTGCGGTGCAAAAATAGATGGAATAGGGTTGTCCTGAACAATGAAGAATCTAATGATAAGAATTATTTTTTTCCCCTGGTTTTTTCTTTGCTGGGTGTGGAAAAAAAAAGACAGTATTGTTGAGTGGTTTTCTGTTAACTGGGCTGTTGGCAGTAGTACTTCTTAGCGGGATGTACTATTATTTTATCCTCAAGCATCCCGGAAAAGAGTTTTCTCGGGAGGCGATAATCAACTCTTTGTCAGTAGAGACTCCGGTCTATTATGATGATGGAGAGAGTCTTATGGGGGTCTTTTTTGAGAATGAACATCGGATGTATATTGAATACGAAGAAATTCCTAAAGACTTTGTAAATGCACTTATTGCTGCTGAGGACAAGAATTTTTTCAGCCATCCGGGCATAGACCCTCTGGCTATTTTACGGGCTTTCTATGTAAATTTTCGGGCCAATAAGATCGTTCAGGGGGGAAGCACCCTGAGTCAACAAACAGCGAAGAACGTTTTCAAGAGGGAAGGGCGTACCTTTCGGGCTAAATTTAATGAGTTGATTCAAACCCTGAAACTCGAGGCTCATTATTCCAAAAAAGAGATTATAGAATTTTTCAGCAATCAGTTTTATGTCAGTGGAACTGGCCGGGGATTGGGGATAGCCGCAAAATATTTTTTTGACAAGTCTGTAGATCAATTGACCCTTCTTGAATGCGCTTTTATTGCCGGATCTGTCCGGGCTCCCAACAAATATAACCCTCTTATTCAGGCTGACCCTGAGAAAGAAAGAAAGACCCTTTGTCGTGCAATAGAAAGAAAAAATTATGTTTTAGCTAACATGTTTTACCTTAGGATGATTTCTCTCTCCCAGTACAGAGAGTTGGTACGGGCATCTATCCCCTTCAAAAAGGGAAAGATATATTATCAGCTCAATGTTATTATGGATTACATCAGGGAACAACTTCAGTCGGAGCCGTTCCAGGAAATCTTAAATGAGCAGGGTATAAGCAATATTGCCACTTCCGGAATAAAAATCTATACTACCATCAATAAAGATTTACAGGAAGCCAACCTTCGCATTATGCGCAAAAATCTTTCTCAGATCGAGACGCTTGTCACGGGCTATGATAGAGAGACGGTTCAATTGCGTTATGCTCAGTTGAATATTTCCGAAGGCAAAAAAATAGAAATTGGGCAATTTGTTTTCGGCAAAGTTGAGAAAATTACAAAGGGGGACAGACCGAGTATATTGGTGAAGGTGGAAAACAGTTTTTGCAAAGTGGACTATAAAGGATTGATAAATCTGGTTGTTCCTTTCAAAAAATCAAAGAGCGGTGTCTGGGCAGATCCATCTCCCCGGGATATGGAGAAATTCTTAGCTCAGATTGAGGAAGGAGATCTTGTTTATGCTTTTGTTCGGGAAAAGTCCCTGGAAGAAGACCTCTTTTTGTTGGATTTGGAACAGAAATCCCGTCTGGAAGGAGCGCTGGTCATTCTTAATGAAGGAAAGATTGTATCCATGGTGGGGGGGGCTGAAAACAGTAATTTTAATCGGGCTGTTAGTGGTAAGCGCCAGTTGGGGTCCATTTTTAAACCGCTTTTATTTACAGCCGCTTTACAGTTAGGATGGAACATCCTTGATCCTCTGGAAAACAAACGGGATGTTTTTGTTTTTCAGGATCAGTTTTATTTTCCCCGTCCTGATCATGAGAGCCCGCATCCTAAGGTTTCTTTGGCCTGGGCGGGGGTAAAATCTGAGAACGTGGCTTCTGTCTGGCTTCTTTATCACCTCTTTGATCAGTTGTCTTTTACACAATTTAAAAAAGTTGCGGAGACAGTAGATTTGTCACCCCGTGAGAATGAAAATTACCGTGATTTTCAAAGAAGAATCAGAGACTCATGGGGGATTATAGTAACCGAGAAGTCCCTTAAAGAGTCAGCTTTCAAGGCTGCTCAAGAAGAAATTGTAACGGACCTGATTTTTTCAGGGAGTACCCGGGAATCCCAATCCCTCAAATTTTTGAAGTATGGGGTTGGTTTTGATAACTACCGAGAATTTTTCCTTGAGGAAAAAGAAAGTCTCCTTGAGGAAAAAGAGAGCCTGGAGATTGAGGAGGAAATTGATCCCTCTTTGCTTCAGGAGTATGATATAAGGGAAGATATTTTAAAGAAGCATTTTCTTCGTTACAGCAGCCTTAATTCCCAGATGTTGCAAGAATGGGAATATTTGAAAGATGCGTTTCTCTTTTTCGGTTTTGACTCTGATAAGGTTGCCGATAATATGCTTGCCAATTTTTATACTGGTTTTGTGGATGGGAAAAAGGTAATAGCCTATGGAGAAGATTTATCCGAAGAAGAGTTTGTTCCTTTAACTTATTACCAGGCATACAATCTCTTTAAAAAAGAAGCGAGGAAGGAGCTTCCTTTTTCTTCACCTTATCCCGAGGATGTTCTCATTGAGGGGGAAATTCACTCTTCGGTTCTATCCGATCTGAATCAATCCCTTGAAAAAGAATTAACCAAACTGAAAAAGCATGCTCCTTATGAATTGATTTCTCTTTGGAAAAACAGAGAGTATCGAATCTTGGTAGGGTTGCTTTATATGGTAAGGCTTTGTGAAACGATGGGAATTGAAACTCCTTTAAAACCGGTTCTTTCCTTCCCCCTGGGCCCGAATGCGGTTAGCCTTTTGGAAATCTCCCAGGCCTACTCCACGTTTTTAGAAGGAAAGCGGTACAATGATAACAGAAGCCTTTATAACAACAGCTCCATTGTTATTGATCGGATTGTAGATTGCCGGGGAGAAGAGATTTATCGCTTTGTTCCCCAGGAGAGCCAGGTGCTTGATAGCCATGTTGTTAATATGGTGACTGAAATTTTGAAAAATGTTGTGATTTATGGAACCGGAAGGAAGGCTAAAAACAGAGTAAAAATGGAGTTGGAACTTGGTGTAAAGGGCCGACGATTAGGTATCAACCTGCCTACTCTGGGAAAGACCGGGACAGCAAATGAGTATAGTAATTCCAGCTACATCGGTTTTGTTCCGGCTTTTTTGGAAGGGAGTACACAGTTGGCGCTTCAGAATGCTTTTGTGGTAGCAGCGTATGTTGGCTACGACGATAATACCCCGATGGAGAACGATCATGTTCGGATATTCGGAGCTTCAGGAGCATTGCCAATCTGGATTGATGTGGCAAACGAGATTGTGCAGAATTCTGTTTTTCAGCGCTCAATTGATCCTGTTGATTTTGCTTTTCTTCCCCAAAATCGATTATCCTTATCTCAACCTGCGGATACAATCCTGGTTCCCATAGATAAGGGGAGTGGACTGCCTTTATCCTTAGATGCATATTTAGAAGAAGAAAAGCCCATAGTTGCTTTGTATTCTTATGGTCAAAGAAGGGGCAGCTTTTTTAAACCGAGGAGATTTTTCAGCCCATTAAATAGTAAGTAATAGGCTTACTCACGCTTCTCAATAAACAGAGGTAGAACAAAGAATGTTATTAAGGATGTGCTTGCACTATACGGTGAAATATTTCTTTCTATTTTTTTTGTTTGTCTTAGGCTGTGCTTATCCAGTGGTGAGAGAGCCAGCAACCCCTTCTCCGGAATTATCGCTTTCTCAAAGGGGAAATGAGTTGATGTTTCAAGAAGAGGCTCAAATAGAGAGGCTTAAAGAACTCATGCCGAACTGGGAAGCAGAGATCAACACGCTTATCGATTCTTTAGTTGCAGAAGAAGAAAAGAGAAGTGTGATAGAAAAGATTATTTTGGCGGGCAATGATGGCGACATTGTAAAAAATAGAAAAATTGTTTCTTGTCTGGAAACGTTGAAACAGATTAAAACTCTTCAACAAAAGTTGAATGAAAAAGAGAGAGCATTGTTCCGGGAAACAATCTATCTAAAACTGATAAATCATTATCTTTCCTGCCTGAAATTGTCAGAAGAAATAAGAAAGGACTACTCTCTTTCCGGGGTCTCCCCCGCCAAAATTAAGGAGAAGATCGAAGATGATTATCAAAGTGGTAATTTTTATAAGGTAGTATCCAGCTATCGTAATTTGAAGCGAGGAGAAACAGAGTCAGGAGGGGATCTTAAAAACCATGCTTATTATGTTCTCTCCCTGATTCAATTAGGACTGACCGAAGAAGCGGGAAGGGCTGCTGAAAATCTCCTGAAAGAGGGTTTTGTTATTACCTCTGATAACGCTTATCTGATGTTTAAATTAGGGGAATGGCTCATAGACATGGAACACTATGAAGTTGCGGAAAGATTTTTCCAAAGGATAATCCAATTTTACCGGACTGAGGAAGAATGGCATGAAAAAGCCGAAGCCAAAGCAGCCCTTTTCCAGAGTGATATTCAATATTTAAAAGTAAGAAACAAGCTTGATCAAGCAATTGATTTGTTTGAAAGAGGAAAAAATTTTTCCAGGGGCTGCTTGTTATGTTTAGATGCCCAAAAGTATTGCCCTGACCCTGCCTGTCAGGATGAAGTTAAAAGCACGCTTGATAAGTTTGTAGCAATAACAGTTGCTGATATGGAAGAGGATCTTTTACAGATCGATCAAAAGATCGAAGAATCAAAAATTTTAGAAGCCAGAACATTGATCTCCCAGATTAAAAAATCCTTCCCGGGAGAAGAGTACCCTCTCCCTATAATTGAAAGGCTGGCGTTAGTTCAAGAGAAGGAGAAAATATTACAGGAAGAAGAGTTAAAATGGAAAGATGAATTAGATCGACAAAAGCTGGAAAAAGCTGATAAACTTTTAGAGGGAGAGCATTATGAAGAAGTGATTGAAATATTTGATCAGTTTCAGGGGACCCCGTATCAGGATGAGGCGGAAATAAAAAAACAGTTGGCCATTGACGGTTTGGCTCGTGATAAACGCATAAGAGCGGGACAACTATTTTTTGAAGCAAAACATTCTGAAGACCCGGAAATAAAAAAGACCTATTTTATCGAAAGCTATAATATTTTGGAGGATGTCATCCGTTGTTATCCCAATAATAAGTATGCTGAAAAAATTAAAAAAAACTTAGAAGATGTCCGCTCGGAAATTGAAAAAATTTATCCTCAGTTTTTCTTAGAGG
>JAGHDE010000249.1 GCA_021160085.1 Pseudomonadota bacterium
CCATCATTCTTCTTATACTGGTCTTTCTTTACGGAAGTGCGGTACATGGATCTCAGAGGTGGCTTGTCATAGGGAAATTTTCTTTCCAGCCATCTGAAATAGTAAAGTTGACAGTTATACTTGCCATTGCAAAATACTTTGATGATAATAAGACTAATGAAAATTACAACCTCAGGAAACTATCGCTTCCTTTCATGATAGTATTGCTTCCCTTCCTGTTAATATTAAAGCAGCCCGATCTCGGTACCGCCCTGATTTTGATTGTTCTTTTTTTATCGATGGCCATTTTTATTGGTTTAAAGCGGAGTTCAATTATCTCATCTGCCATCGGCGGTATCGTGCTGGTTCCTCTCTGCTGGAATCTTTTGAAGGATTACCAGAAGGAGAGAATATTAGCCTTTTTAAATCCGGAAAGAGATCCCCTCGGTTCGGGATATCATGTCATTCAGTCCATAATTGCCGTTGGCTCAGGCGGTATTTTAGGAAAAGGCTTTTTAAAAGGGACACAGACTCAGCTAAAATTTTTACCGGAACAGCAAACAGATTTTGTGTTTTCTGTTTTCGCGGAGGAATGGGGCTTTTTCGGAGGTACGGTATTGATGATCATATTTCTTGCACTGGTATTATGGGGTTTAAATATTGCACGGAACTCGAGGGATTTATTGGGGGTCTTAATAGCATTTGGCGTAACTATGCTTGTTTTCTGGGAGGTACTTATAAATATCGGTATGGTTTTAGGTATTTTTCCCGTTGTGGGTCTTCCCCTTCCTTTTTTAAGCTATGGGGGGTCTTCAATGGTTGCGCTGATGGCAGGCATTGGATTGGTTATGAATGTAAGTATGAGAAGATTTGTTCTTCAACCGTGACGGTTACAGGTAAAAGGTAAAAGGGGATTTTGAAATGACTGACAAAAATAAGGAAAACGAAGTAAAGGCATTCCTGGGAGAGGGAACGGAGTTCGACGGAAAGTTGATGTTTGGCGGTTCTGTCAGAATAGATGGTAATTTTAAAGGGGAGATATTAGGTGGTGGAACATTAATTGTTGGAGAAAGCGCAAATATCGAGGCGAATATTGCGGTTGATAATTTGTTAGTAAGTGGCGATGTTCGGGGAAGTATTGAAATTAAAAAAAGGGTGGAGATTTTCTCAACTGGAAGACTTCTGGGGAATGTTAAGACAACAATTTTTGTTATACAGGAAGGAGCGGTGTTTGAAGGAGATTGCCAGATGGTCAGTGAACCGGAAAAAGAGAGCGCCAGGGAAGAATATCAACAATAACCGCTTGACAGAAGAATGCCCCATTTTATAAAGTAAAAAATATAGCAGTTAAATACCGGAGGTTAAGAGTCATAGCCCTTTAATTTAAGATTTTTGAATCATAAAAGTCTTTCTTTTACGAAAATGAAAAAATAAATCATGAGGGAATTTGTCAGGATAACATCTGTTGTAGTATTGGCGCTTTTATTCATTATATCGTGGCCTGAAAGGGGAAACGGAATAGATATGAAAGATGTTAGAAAATCGATTATTGCAGGATCATGGTACCCTGGAAATCCGGGGATTTTATCGTCCGATATAGATGGTTTTCTTAAAAATGTACCGGCTGAATTTTTAGATGGAGAAGTGGTTGCTCTGATCTCACCTCATGCAGGTTATATATATTCCGGGCAGATTGCTGCGTATTCCTATAAGCTTGTAGAGGGAAAGACCTTCGATACTGTAATTATTATAGGACCAAGCCACCGCACCAGTTTCCAGGGAGCTTCCATATACAATAAAGGCGGGTATGAAACACCTCTGGGAATTGTTCCAGTAGATGTGGAGTTAGCAAATGAAATTACAGCTCAAAGCCCGATGATATCTTTTGTTCCAACCGCCCACATGCAGGAACATTCCATCGAAATTCAACTACCCTTTCTACAGGTGGTCTTGGGCGAATTTGGCTTCGTCCCGATAGTCATGGGGGATCAGAGCAGTCAGACCTGCAAGGAGTTGGCCAATGCAATTTTCAGATCAGTAGCCGATAAAAGAGTCCTTATAATAGGAAGTTCTGATCTTTCGCATTTTCACAGCTATGAGAGGGCCGTGAAGTTGGACTCGGTGGTTTTAGATCACATAAAGAGAATGGATCATGAGGAGCTTTTAAGAGATCTGCAAAGAGGTGCCTGTGAGGCCTGTGGTGGCGGGCCGATTGCCGTTGTCATGATGGTTGCTGAAAGGCTTGGCGCTGACAGGGTGAAACTGCTGAAATATGCCAATTCAGGAGATGTTACAGGAGATAAAAGTGGTGTTGTCGGTTATGCTTCTGCAGCCTTTTATAAAAGCAACCCTGTTGGGACTGTTAAGGAGGAAAAACCGGTTGGAATTGATATGGGGCTCACCGAAGCAGAGAAAGACAAACTCCTTGAAATTGCCAGGAGCGTAATTGAGAGCAAACTGTCCGGTAAAAGAGTTCCTGAATTTCAGGTAGAATCAACCACCCTTAAAGAGAAAAGAGGAGCTTTTGTCACTCTCCGGAAACATGGACAGTTAAGGGGGTGTATAGGAATTATAGATGCGAAAAAACCCCTGCACAAAATCATTGAAAACCTGGCCTCGGCTACAGACCTCGATGCTCTATCAGTTTCCCCCTCTTGCAACCTACGGCAGAGTC
>JAGHDE010000247.1 GCA_021160085.1 Pseudomonadota bacterium
GAGACCACGTATATAAAAATTACATTCCAAGCTGATTATCATTGCTGAATGGCAGATGCTAAAAGGACTCAACTATTGGTAGTTATTTTCATATAAAAATTGATGACCGTCTCACATTTTTTTGCACTTCAAGGGGGATTACTTTAAGCTATAAAGGAGAAAATAAAATGGACAAAAAGAAACTTGGCCCTCAGATATTACTTTACCCTATGCCGGCTGTTCTGGTGGGTGCGGATGTCGACAAAAAGCCTAATTTTATGACCGCTGCGTTTTGTAACATTATGGCATTCAATCCTCCTGCTTTATCAGTGGGAATACAAAGAATTCGCTATACAACGAAAGGGATAGAAACGAACGGCACATTTTCCGTCAATATTCCTTCTGCGAGCCTGGTAAAGGAAGTTGACCGCTGTGGTCTTTATTCCGGTAGAAACAAGGATAAATCAAAAATTTTCAATACTTTTTACGGGGTCCTTAAAACTGCTCCCCTCATAGAAGAATGTCCCCTAAACATTGAATGCCGAGTAAAACATACCCTCGATCTTGGAAGCCATCTTCTGATTGTAGGTGAAATTGTTGAAACTCATATTACTGGAACCTGTCTTACTGATGGGAAAGCAGATCCGGAAAAGATTGATCCCCTAATCTATATACCGACGATCAGGAAATACTACCGGCTGGGAGAATTTGTGGCCGATGCGTTTAAGGTGGGAAAAGAGAAGCAGACAAGGGGATAGTTTGCATGAAGACCGAGTTCAAGAGAATAATTCACCTTGATATGGATGCTTTTTATCCTGGTGTGGAGGTGTTGGACAATCCGCAACTGAAAGGGGAACCGGTTATTGTCGGGGGGGCCAGGGAAAGAGGGGTTGTCTCATCTGCATCCTATGAAGCCCGAAAATTTGGAGTCCATTCTGCGCAGCCCATTGCCACTGCCATGCGTCTCTGCCCCCAGGGGACATTTTTGCCGGTGAGGATGTCGAGATACAAAGAGATTTCCCAGCGTATATTCGAAATTTTTCACCGTTTTACCCCGTTGGTGGAGCCTCTTTCAATAGACGAAGCATTTCTCGATGTAACTGATTCTATCCGTCTTTTTGGCAAACCTGAAGAGATAGCAAGGAAGATCAAGAAGATAGTAAAAGAAGAAACAGGCCTTACTGTTTCAGCCGGGGTTGCTTCTCTCAAGTTTGTTGCGAAGATTGCATCCGACCTCAACAAGCCGGATGGGCTCACGATTGTACCGCCTGAAAAGGTAAGAGAATTTTTAGAGCCCCTTCCCATTGAGAAACTGGGAGGGGTGGGAGAGTCAACCCGGAAAACTCTCGCCCTCATTGGGGTCCGCACCATTGGTGACCTAAGCCGTCTTCCACCTGAAGTTCTGGAGGCAAAGTTCGGCAAACCCGGTATCCAGTTGCATCTCCTCTCAATGGGGATAGACGAACGGGATGTTGTGCCAGATCAGAAAGTCAAGTCTATCGGCCGGGAGGAGACCTACCCGAAGGATATCATTAAAATAGATGTTATAAAGAAGGAACTGCTTTCTCTTGCTACCAGGGTAGCCAGGCGGTTGCGGCGTAAAGGCTATGCTGGCAAGGTTCTTACCCTGAAAGTAAAATATCACAATTTTGTCCAGATCACCCGGTCTATAACTCTCAAAGAAGCCACTGACGACGGAAAAGAAATCTTTCGGAATTGCTGCTCTCTTCTAAAAAAAACTGAGGCAGGGGAAAGGGCTGTAAGACTTCTCGGGATATCTCTTTCGACCCTGGAGATTCCGGGAGAAAACAGACAGCAATATCTTTTTGACGAAGGCGTTGTTTTTCAGACGAGCGAAAAGGTTAATCGTGCCCTCGACACAATCCAGGAAAAGTTTGGTGAAGATGCGATAGTTCCGGGAACGCTGTTGAAGAAGTGAGGTTTGATAAGGATCGTCTGGTGCAGTTTAAGGTAAATAACTTTGACTTTAATTAGCCAAAATGGTAACATTTTTTCAGGTTGTTTTAAGAAAAAGATAGGTTTGTTAATTAAGAAAGGTGCCCTTTATGTGTGAGCTAAATGCATATATTCAAGAAGAAGGAAAAAAAGAGCTGATTCTGGGAAATGTTGACTCAATGGAAATTGAAGACGGAATCCTCCGATCAGCCAACATTTTTGGAAAAGAAAGAAATATTCAAGGCGCGTTGAAAAGGATTTCCCTGCGGGACAATAAGATTTTTGTGATTAAAAAATCTTGACTGATTTACTGTAATTTATAAATCAGCAAACAAAGAGGCGGGTTTTGTTTACAGCTCCGGGAGATAGACCTGGAGTTTTTTTCGCGAGGGGCAGATTTTTTTGAGAAACAATGGGTTAAGAGAGGCATCAGATGGGAATAGGCGTTGATATTATTGAAATTGAACGGATTGATCGGATGCTCAAAAAATACCCGAATTTTCGATCAAAAATTTTTTCCGGGCGGGAGATCGCCTATTGTGAACAGAAGAAATATCCCGCCCCCCATTATGCGGCTCGGTTTGCAGCCAAAGAGAGCATTATGAAAGCATTGGGGACCGGATGGGTTGAACCTATTCGCTGGAAGGACCTGGAAATTGCGGAGGATCCTTCTGGTAAACCGCTTGTTAATCTGAAGGGTGGCGCCCGCTTGGTTGGCGATAAAATGGGGATAAAAGAAATTATGGTGTCCCTTTCTCATTGCAAAGCGTATGCAGTGGCAATTGCCCGGTTAAGAGGTGCTTGAGACAACCATTGAAGATTTTTATTAAAGAAGAGATGGGTGTAAAATTTGACAACGGGTGATAATGGTATTACCTTTAAACAAACGAGACGATGGATAAAAAAGGGGTGAATATTAATGAGTAGCGGATATAAGGGTGAGGAAAAAGGACCAATGGCCAATATTTTTCAAGAGAGTGAAATTGTAATTCCGAAAACACTGCCTCTGTTACCAGTTCGGGATGTTGTGATATTTCCTTATATGTTTCTTCCTCTTTTTGTCGGGAGAGAGGGTTCCATAAAAGCAGTCGAAGAGGCTTTAGCAAACAACCGGATCATATTTTTGGTAACCCAAAAAGACTCGCTTAAGGAAGACCCAGGCCCTGATGATATTTGCAAAGTAGGGGTCGTAGCTACCATTGTTAAAATGTTAAAGCTGCCAGATGGAAGGGGAAAAATTTTAGTCCAGTCATTATCTAAGGCTCGGATTATAAAGTACACCCAGACCGAACCGATGATGATGGTTGAGATTGAAAATATTGAAGAAGAGGAGGTTACTGAAATATCCGTTGAGATCGAGGCGATGATGAGGAATATTCGGAAACAATGTGAAAAAACCTTGTCTTTGAAGGGCCTTATCAGCAATGAAATAATGACAATCCTTCACAATATTGAAGAACCGGGAAAGCTGGCAGATCTCGTAATTTCCAATTTGGACCTTAAGATAAGCGAAGCCCAGGAAATTTTGGAGATCAGCGACCCGATGCAAAAGCTTAAAAAGGCCAATAAATTTTTAGCCAAGGAATTCCAGGTATCATCCATACAGGCTAAGATTCAGAATCAGGCCAAGGATGAAATGACCAAAACGCAACGGGAATATTTTCTTCGGGAACAATTGAGAGCAATACAGTCAGAGTTAGGTGAAATTGATGAGCAGGCAAGTGAATTTAAAGAGTTCAGCGAAAAAATAAAAAAGGCCAAAATGCCAAAAGATGTTGCCCAGGAAGCCAATAAACAGTTGAACCGTTTGGAACAGATGCATCCTGAAGCCGCAGAAACCAATATTGTGCGAACCTATCTCGAATGGCTGGTAGAACTGCCTTGGAGCAAATCTACCAAGGACAACATAAATATTCAAAAAGCCAGTCAGGTATTAGATGATGACCATTATGATCTTGAAAAGGTGAAGGAGAGACTC
>JAGHDE010000079.1 GCA_021160085.1 Pseudomonadota bacterium
ATAACCCTGAGAAACGATCAATAACAGAAAACATCCTGGGCTTGTCTTCCGGCAGTTTTCCTTCCACCTCTTCAAGAAGGTTGAGGATGTGGTCGCTTACCAGATGGCTGTTGATACCATCCAGATGCTCGATCATCAGCCTTATCTCCCGCACGATTTCTTCGTCTCCTGATGGTTCAAATTCTCCGGAAGCCACTTTCTCGTCAAGCCCGGCTCCATCTAAGACCCGGAGGGTTCGGAGACGGATATAATCAGGATTGATCTGATTGAGTACCCGGGCGGTCTCGAGGGCGTGCTGCTGCCAGAGCTTTTTACCCCCCAATCCAGGGATAACATATTCGGAAAGTGATATGCCCGACTTTTTCACCTTTCGGCCCGCTTCAATGTGTTCGGCAGCAGTGACTCCTTTTCGGATCAGATCAAGCACTGCGTCAGAACCGCTTTCCAGGCCGATATGGATCCGGGAAAGGCCGGCATCACGAAGGGATTTTAATTCCTCCACGGTTTTTCGCCTGGCAATGGTTTTGGATCGGGCATAAGTGGTGATCCTGGTTATGTCAGGAAAAGTCTTTTTTAGAAAGGACAAAATTTCTACCAGATCGCTGGTCTTAACGGTCAAATTGTTTGCATCCTGCAGGAATACCGATCCCTCTCCAAAATAGAGCCACATGGCCACATTCATGAAGCAGCTTGAATGACCATGCCGGCCTTCATACAAATGTTGTATTACAATTTGATTAACCTCACCCTTGAATCCCAACCGCCAGGAGACCGCCCTGATTTCATCATAAATATTTTTAATGGTAACAATATCCTGCTTTACCTCTTCTAATGACCGGAGGCTGAAACGCTCTCCTCGATAGGTTCGGCAAAATCCGCATTTATTCCAGGGGCAGTTACGGGTTACCCGGACGAGAAGACTTTTGGCCTCGTTGGGCGGACGAATTGGTCCCTGTTCAAAGTAGAATTTATCAGTATTAGAGATAGGGGAAGACATTTGTTCTCACGTATTCAAAATTTTGTTTAATTTTTTCTTTGTCAGTAATAATATCCATGTGCCCGGGCAGAAGAAAATCGATTTCCAGTTCAGCTATTTTTTCGATGGACTGTTTCAGTTGTTCCCCATCACCACCGGGGAGGTCGGATCGGCCGGTGCTCTGATCAAAAATCAGATCCCCACAAATAAGGGCTTTTGTCTGCCTGCAATAGAAACAGACGCTTTCCGGGGAGTGGCCGGGGGTGGGGATCACGTCGATTTCTACGGTGCCTAAATTGATTGCCGAATCAATCAATCCGTCTTCCTTGAATTCTACCGGGGTGATTCCGAAAAACTGTGATGTCTGGCGGACACTTACAGCGTAATATTTCTTCTGAATCGGAGCAATTTCGATGCGGGCTTCAGATTTTTCCTTGAAATCTTCATTGGCCCAGGTATGGTCAATATGAAGATGGGTATTGGTTATAATATCAACTGTTTGAGGGCCAATTCCATCCTTTTGAAGGGCTGAGATCAAAGAGGGTAGATTTTTGTCCAGCCCCACATCCACAATCATGGTTTTCTCACCTTTGATTAGATAGGTGTTGCAATCCAGCATCCCACCTTCCCGGTAAAAATATAAAGTGTCATGCAGTTTCATTATCGTTGTTTCCTCCTTAAGGTTAGAAACTTTTGTTGGCCCCCTATCCTTGATCTAACAAACCTCAGTAAGATAATACATTATCAACAGAAATGGCAAAAGTTTTTTTGGAAAAAGCAGCAAATATTTTCTTTACAGGGAAGAGATTTTAGAGGATGATTGAAAAAATTTTTTGATGCTTTTAATTAGTTTTGGAGGACAGGGATGGTTGGTCGTTGGTTTATTATGTTTGGGACTATCAGTCTGGGGTTTGTGATTTTAACCATTTTAAATTACTGGCAGATCGACCATGCTGCCGAAAAAATTATATTTGGATATCGATTTAAGTCGGTATGGACATTCTGGGGGGGGTTAGGGCTGATAACCTTTCCGGCCCTGCTTTTTTCGAATGTGATTTTCTGGGCCATTTATTATTACGGCTACCACTTCTGGTTTAATAAACTCTGGATCATCCAAATCAGCACCTATGCTTCCGGATTACTGATTATGGCGATAATAACCTGGTTCTGGTATGGTGAAATTCCCAGTAAGGGAACTCTGGTAGGAGCAGTACTTTGTATTGCCGGAGCGCTAACGAGCATTCTGTGGAAATAAAACTATCGGGAGATTTGCTCAATAGCCGCCCTGACTCCCAAAAGATAGCTGTTGACCCCAAATCCAGAAATAATGCCTTTGGCAATGGGCGCGGTGAGAGATCGCTGACGAAATTCTTCCCGTTGATAAATATTAGAGAGATGAACTTCCACTATGGGAATATCTATTGCTGATAGAGCATCTCTGATAGCAATGCTTGTGTGGGTAAAAGCAGCCGGGTTAATCACCAAGGCGTCAAAAGAACCCTTTGCTTTCTGAATCATGGTTACCAGATCTCCTTCGGAGTTTGACTGGCATGCTTCGATGATAAAGCCATGATCCTGGCCAAACGTCTTTAATTGCCGATTAATTTCTTCCAGCTTAATATTACCGTAAACGTCTACTTCCCGCTCTCCCAGCATGTTAAGATTGGGACCATGAAGCACTAAGATTTTTTTCAAACTTTTTCCTTCCTGATGAAACGGTTAAAAATTTTCAAGTGTTTTAAGATGGTCTTCATAGCGGGAATAAATTTCCCCCAGACTGTCACCTCCGAATTTTTCCAGAAAAGCCCGGGTTACTTCAAATGCAACCGCGGCTTCTCCGATTACAGCTAAGGAAGGAACCCGACAGATATCAGAACGCTCTACCGCTGCCTCCACTGGCTTCTTGGTGAGAATATCGACGGATTTCAGCGGTTTCATAAGAGTGGCAATTGGTTTCATGGCGCAGCGAACCACCAAAGGCTCTCCGTTGCTGATACCTCCCTCTATTCCGCCGGCATTGTTGGTTTTATGGGAAAACCCTGCCCTGGATTTCCCCTTTTCGGAGGACGTTTGATAGAAGATTTCATCGTGAACCTGAGAGCCAAAGCGTTCAGCACTTTCGAATCCCAATCCGATCTCAACTCCCTTAACCGCTTGAACGCTCATGAGAGATTGAGCTATTCGACCATCCAGCTTTCGATCCCAGTGAACATGGCTTCCCAGTCCGGTGGTGACTCCGGTAACAACTATCTCGGCTATGCCTCCCAGGGTATCTCCTTTTTTTTTGGCCTCATCAATCAGGGCTTTTATTTTTTTTACTGCTTCTTCATCAGCGCAGCGCAGATCAGATTTTTCCGCCCGGGATGCGATTTCTGAATAAGAGAGTTTAGAAAGGTCGGCAGAAATTCCTCCAATTGCTTTGACATGAGAGAAAAAGTGAATGCCGAATTTTTCAAGAAAAGCTTTGCAAACCGCTCCTACCGCCACCCGGGCAGTAGTTTCACGAGCGCTCGATCTTTCCAGAATATGACGTATATCTTTCTGATTATATTTAAGGGCTCCTGCCAGGTCAGCATGACCGGGACGGGGACGGGTAACCGCCAGGGAGGTATCAGCATCTTCTTTCCGGATGGACATTTTTTCTTGCCAGTTAACCCAATCCCGGTTGGCAACTATAAGGTTTAAGGGGGAACCTATGGTTTTCCCCCAGCGGACTCCGGAGATGATTTCAACCTCATCTTTTTCTATTTCCATCCGCTTTCCCCGGCCATAACCTACTTGTCGTCGCGCCAGATCACGGTTGATATCTTCGGGTTGCAACAATATATCAGCCGGCAACCCTTCAATAATCACCACAAGATATCTCCCATGAGACTCCCCGGCAGTCAAAAATCGTATCATATCTCTCTGCTTTCTAAATTAATCGTAAGACTTCAAAATAAAACGGGGGAAATAAAATTTTAATGTAAAACTGCTTTTTGGTCTGTTTTGTCAATTGTTATAATGGTTGGGGTGATAAAAATAATAAGTTCGGTTTTTTCACTTGACTTTTTGGTGCTTTTAAAGAAAAAGCCGAGTATGGGAATGCGACCAAAGAACGGAACGCGGTTATCAGCATCCTGGGTAATTTCTTCATAAATCCCCCCGATTACTACCGTATTTCCATTGCGAATCATCACCTGAGTCGTTGCCCTTCGGGTATCGATTCCCGGTTCATCCCCAGCACCAGTTTGAGCTGATTTTTGATCTTTTTTTACCTCGATTTCCATTATAATACTCTTGTCGGCGGTAACATGAGGTATTACCCGCAGTGAAAGGGTGGCTTTTTTGAATTCGGTTGAGGTCACTCCCTCTTCGGAAAGCTTCAAGTAGGGCAGATCAACCCCTTGTTCAATATGGGCTTCCTGATTGTCAAGAGTCATGATCCGCGGACTGGAGATGATCTCCAGCTTTTCTTCTTTTTCCAAGGCCGCAATTTTTTGAAAAATGCCAAAGTTTGGGTTTAGAAAACCGAAACTAATAGCACCACCGACTCCCGGACCAACTGCTGGAGCCAGGTCGACAATATTTCCTTTGGTTGTAACTGAACCTTGACCGAGATCGATATCAACCCCCTCACTACCGCCAATGCCGATCAAAGCATCATTGCGAGATGTAGTATATCCGCCTTCCCAGGTAACTCCTAACTCTTTTGTATAGGTGGGATTGATCTGAACGACCTTGGCTTCGATGAGTACCTGAGGGGTGGGGCTATCCAGCTGAGCGACAATATGCTCTATTTCCCGGATATTTTTTTCAATATCAATAACAATCATGGTATTGGTTCGGTTATCAGTTTCTATGCTTCCGCGGGATGAAATAATTTTGGAATTGATGATAACATCTTTGAGGTCACTTATATTGGCATAGCTTACCGGGATTAGGGCTTTTTTCAATGGCTCCAGCTGATTAATTGTCTCCCGAGTGGCAATAGCAGCCTCTCTTTCTTTGTTAATCTTTTCAACAGGGGCAATTCGGAGGATGTTGCCCTCCCGGATTTTTCCGAGATTATTGCTTAAAAGGACGACATCCAGCGCCTGGTCCCAGGGAACATCAGTGAGCCGGATAGTAACCATCCCCTGAACATCATCGCCCGCCACAATATTTAAATCGCTAACTTCCGCAATTAACCTGAGG
>JAGHDE010000073.1 GCA_021160085.1 Pseudomonadota bacterium
GATTCATTAACGGGATGTCAGGGTGCCGGCTAATTTTTTTGCTTTGTTTGAGCTTTTTGATAAATAAATCCTTGACCGATAAAAAAAAATCTGTTATTAAAATGAAAATGTTTCGAAACAGAAAATAAAACCCTTTAACTTAATCCGGTGAGATTAAAAAGGGATGAAGAAATTTATTTATTTAACAAATATCAGCTCTGTGAAAACCTTCTTACAATCAGGTAAGGAGGTTTTTTTTGTGCTCAAAAGAGGCAATGCGAGGATAGAAAGATAGACTTGGAGCCATAAATACATATGAAACTGAGAACCAAAGACATATTAGGTTTAGAATACTTATCTTCCGAAGAAATTTCTTTTATTTTAGATACAGCCCGGTCCATGAAGAAAATTTCTACCCATAGCACCAAGAAAGTTCCTGCTTTACGGGGAAAGACCATAATCAATCTTTTTTATGAGTCCAGCACCCGGACCCGAACTTCCTTTGAACTGGCGGGAAAGCGACTTGGCGTTGATGTAATAAATTTCAATTTTTCCACCAGCAGCACGTCAAAAGGGGAGACCTTAAAAGATACAGTTGTTAATCTTCAGGCAATGGATCCGGATATACTTGTTCTTCGCCATTCTGCCCCGGGAACGGCGAAGCTCATTGCTGAGACTGTTGCGGCCTCGGTAATTAACGCTGGTGATGGGGCCCATGAGCATCCCACGCAGGCGCTTTTAGACCTGCTAACCATAAAAGAAAGTCGAGGGACAATCAAGGGACAGCACGTGGCCATAATCGGAGATATTGCCCATAGTCGAGTGGCTCGCTCTGATATCTGGGGACTTACTAAGATGGGGGCGAAGGTACGAGTAGCAGGACCTCCAACCATGATACCTCCCTGCATTGAAAAGATGGGAGTAAAGGTTTTTTACAGTGTGGATAAGGCAATTCAAGATGTTGACGTCATCATGTGTTTGCGAATCCAGCTTGAACGTCAGAATAAATACCTTCTTCCGTCGCTTCGAGAGTACGCCCGGTTTTTTGGAATCAACCGGATCAGCCTTAGCCGGGCAAAAGAGAATGTTATGATTATGCACCCGGGGCCTATAAACCGGGGAGTAGAAATAGCTTCGGAAGTGGCTGACAGTAAGAGCTCTTTCATATTGGGACAGGTTGCTAATGGAGTGGCGGTTCGCATGGCATTGTTTTATTTGCTGGCAGGAGAGGGTGAAGAAAATGTTACTCATTAAAAATGGGAGGGTTATTGACCCGGCCAATAAAATTGACGATATTTTAGACATTTTTATCGACAAAGGGAAAATAATTCGCTTAGCTACCAGTATTGATCCGAAAATGGTAACCGGGGATAGAGGAATAGATAATCAGGGGATAAAAAGCGGGTTACGGATCATCGATCTGGGAGGAAAAATCATTGCCCCGGGATTTATTGATATGCATACTCATCTGCGGGAGCCAGGTTATGAATCTAAAGAGACTATTGTTACTGGATGTAAGGCGGCCGCCGCAGGGGGATTTACTGCAGTGGCCTGTATGCCCAATACCAACCCGGTGAATGACAACAAAGTTGTTACTAACTACATAATTAACAGGGCTCTTCAGGAGGGGGGGGTACGGGTATATCCGATCGGAGCAATTACCCGGGGATTAAAGGGAGAATCCCTAACTGATATTGGGGAGTTAAAAATTGCCGGGGTTGTAGCTGTGTCAGATGACGGCGAGCCAGTTATGAATGCCGAGATTATGAGGAGAGCTTTGGAGTATGTTAAGTATTTTGATCTACCAGTGATTTCCCATTGCGAAGACAAAAACCTTTCTCAAAACGGAGATATGCATGAAGGATATGTATCAACCCGGTTGGGTTTGACCGGAATCCCGGCAGCGGCTGAAGATGTTATGGTGGCAAGGGACATACTTTTAGCGGAGATGACATCGTCTCGCTTACACATTGCCCATGTTTCCACTGCTGGTTCGGTGGACCTGATTCGCAAGGCCAAAGCCAAGGGGATTTCCATAACTGCTGAAGTAACCCCCCACCATTTTTCGTTAACTGATGAGGAGGTTGCATCATTTGACACCAGAACCAAGGTAAATCCACCGCTGCGACCCCAGGAACACCTGGAGGCTTTATGCGAAGGGCTCAAAGACGGAACCATCGATGCAATCGCTACTGATCATGCTCCCCATAGTACTGGGGACAAAGATGTGGATTATCCATCGGCACCGAATGGCATTGTGGGTTTGGAGACTGCAGTAGCCCTTACCCTAAGCAAACTGGTCCATACCAATATGCTTACCATTGATCAGGCAATTACCAAGTTGAGCACAAACCCGGCCCGAATTCTGGGCCTTACGGGCGGATCTATTCAGGAAGGTGGAGATGCTGACTTGACCATTCTGGACTTGCAAAGAGAGATTACTGTCAATCCTGAAACATTTCAATCCAAAGCAGGGAATACGCCCTTTGAAGGAATGAAGCTTCGGGGAGGGGCGATCATGACCATCGTGAGAGGTGTTGTTGTCTGGGAGGCAGAACAAGGGTGATGGATAAAAAAGCTATTCTGTTTTTGGAGGATGGAAGGACATTCAAAGGAGAATCCTTTGGCGCTGAAGGAGAGGCGATTGGAGAGGTGGTCTTCAATACCAGTATGACCGGATACCAGGAGGTTTTGACCGATCCTTCCTATAAAGGACAGATTGTCACAATGACATATCCTCACATTGGAAACTGCGGGATCAATGAAGAAGATAATGAGTCTGCTCGACCCCATACGGAAGGATTTGTCGTCCGGGAGTACATCCCCTATCATTCGAACTGGCGATCCCAGAAAAGTTTAGATGAATTTTTAAAGCAACATGGGGTAGTAGGAATTCAGGGGGTTGATACCAGAGCCCTTACGAAACACATCCGTGATGCCGGAGCCCAGCAGGGGATTATTTCCACCTTGGATTTTGATGGTAAAAGCCTTGAAAAAAAGATTGGAGCGGCCCCAAAATTAGTGGGAAGAGATTTGGTAAAGGAGGTCACCTGTTCTCAGGCTTACGAATGGGATGAAGGGACGTTCTCTTTGTCGGGGAAACCGCAGAAAATTACACAGCAAGACGGTGATAAGCTTCGTGTTGTGGTGTATGATTTTGGGGTTAAACGGAATATTCTCCGGCACCTGGTTGATCAGAATTGCATCGTTTCTGTTGTTCCGGCTTCGACTCCTGCTGAGGAAGTCCTCAATTTAAATCCTCACGGGATATGCCTTTCCAATGGACCAGGAGACCCTGAAGGTGTTCCTTACGCAGTGGAAACTATAAAAAAATTGATAGGAAAACGGCCTTTATTCGGTATTTGTTTGGGACACCAGATGTTAGGTCTGGCTCTGGGCGGTACGACATACAAACTTAAGTTTGGCCACCGGGGAGGCAATCAGCCGGTCAAGGATCTCGCTGCCGGAAACATAGCTATTACCGCTCAGAACCACGGATTTTGTGTGGACTACAAGAGCCTCGATCCGAAAGAGATTTCCGTGACCCACATAAATCTTAACGATCAGACGGTAGAAGGTCTTCGTCATAACCATCTCCCCCTCTTTTCTATCCAATATCATCCTGAGGCCTCACCCGGTCCCAATGATGCATCTTATCTTTTCAGACAATTTCGTCACATGATGGAACAGGAAAATGCCAAAGCGAACTGATATAAAGAAAATTTTAATCATCGGTTCCGGCCCCATAGTTATAGGTCAGGCCTGCGAATTCGATTATTCCGGGACTCAGGCATGTAGAGCCTTAAAAGAAGAAGGATTTAACGTCATTCTGGTCAACAGTAATCCAGCCACCATTATGACTGATCCCGAAATGGCCGATAGCACATACATTGAACCAGTAACGCCGGGAGTTATTGCAGAGATTATTGCCCAGGAAAATCCTGACAGGACCCCTGGGCAGCTTGCTCTTTTACCCACAATCGGAGGACAGACAGGGCTTAATACGACCATCGCTCTGTCTAAAAGTGGTGTATTAGATGACTATAACGTTGAAGTCATTGGGGCTAAAATCGGCGCTATAATGAAGGCGGAAGACCGGGAGCTTTTTAAGAATTGCATGGACAATTTAGGATTGCGCATGCCTGAAGGAATATTTGTGTATAATATTGAGGAAGCAATCAAAGCTGCTGAGAGCATCGGCTATCCGGTTATTATCCGGCCGGCTTACAATCTGGGCGGAACCGGAGGAGGAATTGCCTTTTCCCGTCATGAAATGGAGAATGTTTTAAGGTCATTTTTTAGAGATTCCCAGTTCAACCAGGTGTTAATCGAAAAATCGGTGATAGGGTGGAAAGAATATGAACTGGAAGTCATGAGAGACCTTAATGATAATGTGGTAATTATCTGTTCCATTGAGAACATTGATCCCATGGGAATTCACACTGGTGACAGCATCACTGTGGCTCCTGCTCAAACCCTGACCGACAAAGAATATCAGCAGTTGCGAGATGCTTCGATCGGGATAATTCGGGAGATCGGCGTTGAAACCGGAGGTTCAAATGTTCAGTTTGCCGTCCACCCGGAAACCGGCGAAATGCTTGTTGTCGAAATGAATCCCAGGGTTTCCCGGAGTTCAGCCCTTGCCTCAAAGGCAACCGGATTTCCCATTGCCAAGATTGCGGCTAAATTGGCAGTAGGGTATACATTAGATGAAATCCCCAATGATATTACTCGATACACCAAAGCCTCGTTTGAACCGGTCATAGATTATGTGGTAACCAAAATTCCTCGCTGGTCTTTCGATAAATTTCCTGAAACCGATCACACGCTTAATACACAAATGAAGTCGGTAGGAGAAGTGATGTCCATTGGACGCACGTTTAAAGAATCTTTGCAAAAAGCGATTCGTTCTTTGGAGATAGGATGCTATGGATTAGAAAAAATTCAAAAAAAGGTGTCCCCTGATCTTGATAATGGTAGTTCTGAAAACCGGCAAACGCTTAAGCAGATACGGGAAAAGCTGCAGATACCCAACTGGGAACGCATTTTTTATATAGGTAAAGCTTTAAGAAGGGGTATGACCATCGACAAAATTCATAAATTAACCAATATTGATACCTGGTTCTTATTCAACCTGAAGCAGATTATAGATTTAGAAACGGACTTAAGTAAGAAGACGCTCCAAACCATCACTCCTGAACTATACGCAAAGCAAAGCAATGGGGATTCAGCGACGTAAGGTTAGCGGAAATCCTCCAAACCGATGAGATAACGTTCCGCAATTTCCGCAAATCCCTTGGAATCGAAGCGGTATTTAAACTGGTGGATACCTGTTCTGCTGAATTTGAAGCCTATACCCCTTATTATTACTCTACTTATGAGACCGAGAATGAAGCGAAACCGTCTGAAAAACCAAAAATCATGATCCTTGGAGGAGGCCCCAATCGTATCGGCCAAGGGATTGAATTCGATTACTGCTGTGTTCATGGCGCCTTAGCCTTGAAAAAAGAAGGCTATGAGGTAATTATGGTTAATTGCAATCCGGAAACAGTCTCCACCGATTATGATATTTCCGATCGACTTTACTTTGAGCCCTTAACCAGGGAAGATCTTTTGAACATCATTGATCGCGAAAAGCCTTTAGGAGTGATTGTCCAATTCGGGGGACAAACTCCTCTCAATTTAGCCATTCCCTTGAAAGAGCAGGGGGTGAATATTCTCGGAACCGACCCGGAAGATATTGATTTGGCTGAGGATCGGGAACGTTTTTCGGCAATAATTCGAAAGTTAGGATTGGAACAGCCAAGAAGCGGATGCGCGAGTTCATATTTTGAGGCCCAAAAAATTGCTGAGGATGTCGGATACCCTGTTGTGGTGAGGCCCTCTTATGTTTTAGGGGGTCGATCCATGGAGATTGTTTACGATGAAGATACCTTGAAAGTATATATGAATAAGGCGGTAACCGTTTCCTCGGACCGGCCGATTTTAATTGATAAGTTTTTGGAGGATGCCATTGAGGTTGATGTGGATGCAGTGGCTGACGGGCAGAAGGTGGTTGTGGCCGGGATCATGGAACATATTGAAGAGGCGGGGGTCCATTCAGGGGACAGCGCGTGTGTTTTGCCCCCCTACACAATTAATGAAGATCTCATCAACATTATCAAACAAAACACCTACGCCCTGGGCAAAGCGCTCAAGGTACGTGGTCTTATGAACATCCAGTATGCTATTAAAAATGATCAGGTGTTTGTTTTAGAAGTGAACCCCCGAGCTTCTCGAACCATTCCCTTTGTCAGTAAAGCGACCGGAGTACCGTGGGCTAAGGTTGCCTCGCTGGTTATGGTTGGGCGCTCTTTAGAGGAGTTGGGAATTGATAGTGAAAAAGAAGTTGAACATGTTGCTGTAAAGGAATCGGTATTTCCGTTCAATAAATTTCCCGGGGTAGATTCAGTGTTAGGTCCGGAGATGAAATCTACCGGCGAGGTGATGGGGATTGATGATGATTTTGGAATTGCTTTCAGCAAAGGGCAGATGGGTGCCGGCCAAGGTCTTCCTCTTGGAAAGAAATTTGGGGGGACCGTTTTTATAAGTGTCAAAAATAAAGATAAACGGGTCATTGTATTTATTGCCAAAAAAATTTATGAACTGGGGTTCAAAATTGTTACAACAAAAGGGACCGGAAATGCGTTACGTAAGCATGGAATTCTTGTGACTGAAGTTATTGGAAAGGTTGGAGAAAAAGGCCGGGGTAATGTCTTGGATCGAATAGTTCGTTTGGAGGTAGATATGATTATAAATAC
>JAGHDE010000130.1 GCA_021160085.1 Pseudomonadota bacterium
AGTTAAAAATCAAGCCAGGAGATACTACTGATGACCTTAACTTTACGGTGGAAGCGGTAAACTGTCTTGGTTCTTGTGCCTTAGCTCCCCTGGTAGTGATAGATGGAAAATACCACGGTCATATGTCCGGGAAGAAGATCCAGACTCTTCTCCAAAAGACCAAAAAGCTAAAGAGAAGTGAGGAAGAAAATGGCAATGATAAGTGACCCCCAAAAACTGGAAAAAGTGAGGGAATCTATTCTTAAGGATCGAGAGAAAGATTCTGGTAAAACCCAGGTAACTGTTTGCGGAGGAACTGGTTGTCGGGGAGCGGGAGCGGAAGAGGTGGTGGGTACTTTCAGAGAAGAACTTGGAAAACTGGATGGAAAGGCGGAGGTCAAATTTAAAGAGACCTGTTGTCACGGTTTCTGTGAACAGGGGCCGATAGTAATCATTGATCCGGAGAATATTTTTTATAAAAATGTTACCCCCAAGGATGTTCCTGAGATTATCAAAGAAACCATTTTAGGGGGAAAGGTTGTTGATAAACTGCTTTATACCGATCCCAGTACCAAAAAGAAAGTGGTTCATGAAAAGGAAATTCCTTTCTATCAGAAGCAGAACCGATTGATATTCGGCAATAATCGCTTTATTGATCCTACCAGTATTGAAGACTATCTTGCCCTGGAAGGTTACAAAGCTTTGGTGAAGGCCCTTACCGAGATGACCCCGGAAGAGGTGATTGAAGAGGTGAGGAAGGCTAATCTCCGAGGCCGGGGCGGAGGAGGCTTTTCCGCAGGAGTTAAATGGGAATCTTGCCGGAAGGCAGAGGGAGAACCCAAATATGTTATATGCAATGCTGATGAGGGAGATCCTGGAGCTTACATGGACCGAAGCTTACTGGAAGGAAATCCCCATAGCATTTTGGAAGGTATGACCATCGGGGCTTATGCTATTGGTTCTCATGAAGGATATATTTATGTAAGGAACGAATATCCCCTGGCGGTGAAAAATGTTACTATTGCCATCCAGCAGGCGGAAGAGAGTGGATTTTTAGGAGATAACATTCTGGGTTCGGGATTTGATTTTAATGTTCGGGTTTCTCGGGGAGGGGGCGCCTTTGTGTGCGGAGAGTCCTCTGCCCTGATGACTTCCCTGGAAGGAAGGGTAGGCAGACCCCGCGCAAAATATATCCATACAGTAGAAAAGGGTCTATGGGGAAAACCGTCTAATCTGAATAACGTAGAAACCTGGGCCAATGTAGTCCTGATCATCAAAAAAGGAGCAAATTGGTACAAAAAGATCGGAACGGAAGGAAGTAAAGGAACAAAGATCTTTTCTCTGGTGGGAAAGATCAATAATACCGGGTTAATTGAAGTACCCATGGGGATGACCTTGCGAGAAATTATCTATGATATTGGAGGAGGAATCCCTAACGGAAAGAAGTTCAAGGCGGTCCAAACCGGAGGACCCTCTGGTGGCTGCCTTCCCGAAAGCAAGTTGGATCTTCCGGTAGATTTTGATGAGTTGACCAAATCCGGTTCTATGATGGGTTCCGGTGGGATGATCGTCATGGATGAGGATACCTGTATGGTAGATCTGGCCCGCTATTTCCTGAATTTTTTGGTAGAAGAAAGCTGCGGGAAATGTGTGCCCTGCCGGGAAGGGGTATGGAGAATGCTCCAGATCGTAACCGACATCTGTGAGGGGAGAGGAAAAGAAGAGGATATTGAATTGTTAGAAGACCTTTCTGATAGTATCCGGGATACTGCCTTGTGTGCTCTGGGTTCCACCGCTCCAAATCCGGTCTTGACCACCCTTAAATATTTCCGGGACGAATATATTGCCCATATTAAAGACAAAAAATGTCCCGGAGGAGTATGTACTGCCCTAATCGAATATTCCATTGATGAGGAGAAATGTACCGGTTGTGGAGTTTGCCTCAAGGCCTGTCCCAGTGAGGCCATTTCGGGAGAAAAGAAAGAGCTCCACTCAATCGACAAAAAAAAGTGTATCAAGTGCGGGATGTGTAGAGATGTCTGTAAGTTTGATGCCGTTATAATAACTTGAGGGAGACGAGAATGGAATTGACAATTAATAGCAAGAGAGTTTCTGCCGAGCCCGGGATGACGATTTATCAAGCGGCCAAAAAGGCAAATATTTATATTCCTGCCCTTTGTTATCATGAGGCCTTGAGCTCTATGGGTTCCTGTCGTTTATGTATTGTAGAGCTGACCAAGGGAAACCGGACCAAAATTGTAACCTCCTGCAATTATCCGGTGGAAGAGGGAATCAAGGTGGTAACCGATTCGGAAAGGGTGCTAAAGAACAGAAGGATGATTGTAGAGCTGCTTTTGGCCAGGTGTCCCGAAGTAAAGATAATCCAGGATCTGGCTCAAGAATTAGGAGTAAAGAAGACTCGATTCAGGATTGATGAATATAAGGAAAATTGTATTCTCTGCGGGTTGTGTGTCCGGGTCTGTGAAGAGGTGGTGGGAGTAGGGGCGATCAGTTTTTTGGGTCGGGGAAAAGATGAGAAGGTAGACACCCCATTTCACCGGGCATCGGATGTCTGTATTGGATGTGGCGCCTGTGTGACCATCTGCCCCACCGGGTGTATTAAAATGGAGGATATTGACGGTAATCGCAAGATTGATCGCTGGCAGGCTTCTCTTCCGCTTCAGAGATGCAAGATATGTGGAAAGCCGGTGGCTACCCGGAAACATTTAGAGCAGATTAAGGAAAGGTTTGCCTTGCCTCCGGAAATTCTGGAGCTTTGCCCTGATTGCAAACGCAACTACTATAAGAAGCAGGTTGTGGCCCAGGGACATCTATAGATATAACAGCAAGGTTTTTAAACATACAGATTAAGGAGGATAAAATGGCTGATGGCAAATTGGTAAGCATTGATAAGACGGTAGAAGTTCTTTTGGATAAAATGGAAAAAGACGGGGTGGAGTCCTGTTGGGACCGCCATCTTCAGCAGGAGCCCCGCTGTCAATATGGAGACCTCGGGCTTTGCTGCCGGCATTGCGGCCAGGGGCCCTGTCAGATTGATCCCTTTGGCGGTGAACAGCAAAAAGGAGTATGCGGAGCCACGGCCGAGACCATTGCCGCCCGCCATTTTATTCGGATGATTGCTGGTGGCGCCGCTGCTCATTCCGATCATGGTCGGGGAGTTGCCGAGGTATTCCTGGCTGCGGCTAAGGGAGAAGCAAAGGGTTATGAAATCAAGGACGAACAGAAGCTCTTGACAATGGCCATGGACTTTGGCGTGGAGATTGGAGATAAAAGTATAGAAGAAATAGCAGTAGAAGTGGGAGAGATCGCTCTCGCCCAGTTCGGACAGCAGGAGGGGGAACTCAAGTATATCAAAAAGGCTCCCCTAAAGCGGCAGGAACTGTGGCATAAGTTGGGGGTTACTCCCCGGGGAGTGGATCGAGAGATTGTAGAGATTATGCATCGGACCCACATCGGGGTGGATAACGATTACAAAAACTTGCTTTTACAGGGGACCAGAGCGGCCATAGGCGACGGCTGGGGGGGGAGCATGATTGCTACCGATCTGCAGGATGCCTTGTTTGGAACTCCCTATCCGGTGCTGGGCAGAGTAAATCTGGGGGTCTTGAAGGAGGACGAGGTCAATATTATCATCCATGGTCATGAACCTCTTCTCTCAGAATTGATTGTGGTGGTATCCCAGGAGAAGGAGATGCTGGATCTGGCCACGTCAAAGGGGGCTCAGGGGATAAATCTTGTGGGCATGTGCTGTACCGGTAATGAGATTCTCATGCGGCACGGTATCCCTGTTGCGGGAGACTTTTTGCAGCAGGAGATAGCCATTGCTACCGGAGCAGCGGAAGCGGTGGTGGTAGACATTCAGTGTATCATGCCCTCATTGCCTTCAGTTGCCGATTGTTATCATACCAAGGTTATCTCTACTTCTCCCAAGGCGAAATTTCCCGGGGCTACTCACATTGAATTTGATGAACACAACGCCCTGAATTCAGCAAAAGAGATTGTGAAAACAGCTATCAATAATTTTCCTAATCGATCCAGAAATGTGAATATTCCAAAAGAATCAGTCGATCTGATAGCCGGTTTCAGCTACGAGACAATCAATTATCTCCTGGGGGGAATGTTCCGGGCTTCATGTCGTCCGTTAAACGATAATATCATTAACGGAAGGATCAGAGGGATTGCCGGAGTGGTCGGATGTAATAGTGTTAGGACCAGGCATGGTGAGGGCCATGTGGAAATGGTCAAGGAACTGATCAAAAATGATGTAATTGTTCTTCAAACCGGTTGCAGTGCCATCGACTGTGCAAAGGCGGGCTTAATGGTTCCCGAGGCGGCAGGTAAATATGCCGGGTCCGGTCTTGCGGAGGTTTGTGAAACAGTGGGGATACCCCCGGTGCTCCATATGGGTTCCTGTGTTGATAATGCTCGAATCTTGATTGCCGCCACCGCGGTGATCAAAGAAGGTGGGCTCGGGGATGATATCAGTGAGATGCCGGTTGCCGGTGCGGCCCCCGAATGGATGAGCGAAAAAGCGATCTCCATCGGACACTATTTTGTGGCTTCCGGGGTTTACACCGTTTTTGGAGCGAACTTTCCTACCTTGGGCAGCAAAAAGCTTACCAAACATTTATTTGAAGAATTAGAAGAACAAATAGGTGGAATGTGGGGCTTTGAGCCGGATCCGGTTAAGGCGGCCCAGCTGATGATTAAACATATTGATAAAAAGAGAAAAGCTTTAGGTATTGATAAAACTCGGGAAAGAGTACTTTATGATATGGCCATGAGAAGAGAACTGGAGGCAGTATAACTAAGACATGTTATTAATACTTATATAGAAAAAAGTTTAACTGAGAATTTATAATTAAGGAGGATTTGAACATGTCAAAAATAATAGCTTCAGCCGGTATCCGTGGAGCTCATAAGATTGTCGAGAGAGCGGAAAAAAAATGGAAAGAAGCCATGGATAAGTGGGGTGCCAATGAGCCGGTGGGATTTCCCAATACCGCCTATTTTTTGCCGGTAATTTATGGAATACTGGGATACAAAGTAGAGAAGTTAGGCGACATTGAATGGGTAGTTAATAAGTGTAAAGACATTCTTCCTCCTTTCGTAAAAGAGAATGTGCATCTTCCCTACCTGGGTCCGGCGCTGGATGCGGGCATGGCTACTTTTTTTGCAGAAGAGGTGATCGAGGCGATAAAATATCTGGAAGATCCCAATTGTTATACCAAACAGGAGGATCCCACCGAGGATAATTTATGGCTGGGGGCGGCCGATGACGTTATTTTGCGAAAAAGAGGGGTAGAGTTTGTTGATGGAACTGCTCCGGGTTTTGCCGCTATCCTGGGAGCAGCTCCCACCAATGAGATTGCCGTAAAAATAGCAGAAGAGCTGCAATTAAAGAATCTTTATGTTTTTATGGCCGCCGAACACGAGGGAAAGAGATTTTCCGAGCAGTTACAAGAGGAGGGAGTCCAGATCGGTTGGCCTACCCGGTTGGTATCTTTTGGTTCGGATATCTCCGCAGCGGTTTTTGCCGCAGGCTTCGCTATCCGGGCGGCTATGTCTTTCGGAGGAGTCGAGCCGGGAGATTTCCGAAAACTTCTAATTTATAATAAAGATCGGATTTTTGCATTTGCCTTGACCCTGGGATATGTAACCGATGAGTGGTACGCCAATGGCCTTGGGTGTGTAAATTTTGGTTTCCCGGTTATTGCCGATACCCCGATACCCGAAATTCTGCCCACCGGGGTTTGTACCTATGAACATGTGGTATCCAATGTTCCTCATGACCAGATTGTCCAAAAGGCGGTGGAAGTGAGGGGCCTCAAGGTTACTGTCGCAGAAGTGCCGGTGCCGGTTGCTTACGGTCCTGCGTTTGAAGGTGAAAGGGTGAGAGGGGCGGATATTTATCTGGAGTGTGGTGGGGGGAGAACCCCCATGGTAGAGTGGCTTACTACCAAAGAGATGGACGAGGTGGAAGATGGAAAAGTAGAAGTGATTGGTCCTGATATAACTGATGTACAACCAAAATCTAAATTGCCATTGGCAATTTGTCTGGAAGCGGCAGGAAGAAAGTTTGAGAAAGATTTTGAGCCTATCCTGGAGCGGCAGATTCATCATTTGGTTAATTATGCCCAAGGGGTGATGCATATCGGGCAAAGAGACATTGCCTGGCTTCGAGTAGGCAAAGGAGCAGTGGAAAAGGGATTTAAGCTCGAACACCTCGGCAAACTACTTTATGCTAAGCTTCACCAGGATTTTGGCACTGTTTTTGATAAAATTCAGGCCAGGATCTACACTGAGGAAGATAAGGTAAAAGAGATGGAAGAAAAGGCCCGGAAGGCTTATGCCGAAAGGGATGCCCGCATTGAAGGGATGACCGATGAGACCACGGATACTTATTATTCCTGCACCCTCTGCCAGTCATTTGCCCCCAGCCATGTCTGTATAGTAAGCCCTGAGCGAACCGGTCTTTGCGGGGCATACAACTGGATGGATTGCAAGGCATCCTATGAAATAAACCCCACCGGGCCCAATCAGCCGGTAGAAAAAGGGGAATGTCTTGATCCTAAATTAGGAATGTGGAAAGGGTGCAATGCGTTTGTTGAAAAGGCATCCCGTGGTAAAATCGATCATTATTATTTTTACAGCATCGTTAATGATCCTATGACCACCTGTGGTTGCTGTGAGTGTATCGCGGCGATACTCCCTATGTGTAACGGGGTGATGACAGTGAGTCGAGATTATATGGGAGAGACTCCCTGCGGGATGAAGTTTACCACCTTAGCAGGCACTGTGGGGGGAGGGTTGAGCACTCCCGGATTTGTTGGCCATAGTAAATATAATATCTGCCAGCGTAAATTCATTTTGGGTGATGGAGGGTTAAAGAGGATGGTCTGGATGCCCAAAATACTCAAAGAGGAGATCGCTGACAGGCTTAAGGCAAGATCAGAAGAGATCGGAATTCCCAATCTTCTTGACATGATTGCTGATGAGACAGTAGGTATTAGCGAAGAAGAGATCCTTCCCTTCCTGGAAGAAAAGGGACATCCAGCCCTTACCATGGATCCATTGATGTAATAAAGAAAAAATCTTTAAAAAGGAGTAAAAGATGGGACTTACCGGGATTCAAATATTCAAACTTTTGCCTAAGACCAATTGCAAGGAATGTGGATATGCTACCTGTCTTGCTTTTGCCATGTCACTTGCATCAGGTAAAGCAGAATTATCAGCCTGCCCTTATGTTTCAGAAGAGGCCAAGGAACAGCTTTCAGAAGCAGCAGCTCCTCCTATTAGGCCACTTACTATCGGAGTGGGTGACAGTGCGCTTAAGATTGGGGGAGAAACAGTAGCTTTTCGCCATGAAAAGAGGTTCGAGAGTTCTCCCGGCCTGGCCATACTGGTAAGTGACACTATGGATGAATCCGAGGTTGATGCCAGAATTAATAAACTAAAAGATCTTCAATATGAAAGGGTCGGCCTTATTCTTAAACCAGATCTGGTAGCCTTAAAAAATGAATCGGGTGACGTGAATAAATTTGAAGCCCTGGTAAATAAGGTTAAAACCAATGATGGGTTTGGGATGGTTTTAATGAGTGATAATCCGCAGGTGCTGGTAAAAGGAGTAGAAGCATGTGTGGACAGAAGACCCTTGATCTATGCAGCAACCAAAGATACCGTGGATATATTGGGTAATTTGGCCAAAGAGAAGAATTGTCCCTTAGCGGCTAAGGCTTCAAGCCTGGAGGAGCTTGCAGATCTTACCGCAGAACTGACCGAGTTGGGGGTTAAGGATATTGTAATAGATTCCGGGTCTCGCTCAATGAGAAAAGCCTTTGAGGACCAGATAGTCATCAGGAGAGCTGCCCTGGAAAAAAAATTTAAACCCCTGGGGTTTCCAACCATCACTTTTCCCTGCGAGATGACTGATGATCCTATGAAGGAAACTTTAATCGCCTCTACCTTTATCTCTAAGTACGGAGGAATCATTGTTCTTTCTGATTTTGAAGGGCATAGCCTCTTTCCCCTTCTGGTAGAGAGAATGAATATCTATACTGATCCCCAAAGGCCTATGGCAACCACCGAGGGAATTTATCCTGTCAATGATCCTCAGGAGGATTCACCGGTATTGGTTACCACTAACTTTTCTCTCACCTATTTTATTGTTTCCGGGGAAATTGAATCCAGCCGGGTTCCCTGTTGGCTCCTGGTAATGGATACCGAAGGACTTTCAGTGATGACTGCCTGGGCAGCAGGGAAATTCGTAGGAGATGCAATCGGAATTTTTATGAAAAAGAGCGGCATCCTGGATAAGGTTAAAAAGAAAATGGTCATTATCCCAGGGTATGCTGCTGCAATTAGTGGTGATTTAGAAGAGGAACTGGGAGACTGGGAAGTGAAAGTTGGTCCAAGAGAATCATCCCAGATTCCTGCTTACCTGAAGACAGCTTTGTAACCCAAGACAATAACTTAAGGAGGTTAAATATCATGCTGCGAATTGGTGAAAATCTAAATGTTATGGTGAAAACTATTGGCGCAGCCATGAAAGCAAAAGATCCGGGCCCGATCAGGAAATTGGCCGAAGAAGAAGCGGAAAAAGGGATAGATTGGATTGATATTAATCTTGGCCCGGCAAGAAAAGGTGGACCTGAACTGATGGAATGGGTAGTAAAAACAGTTCAGGAAGTGGCTCCTGATATTCCCCTTGCTCTGGATACATCAAACGTAGAGGCTGTTGAAGCAGGATTAAAAGTGCATAAGGGTAAGGCAATTATAAACTCTATCATGGCCCGTCCGGAGAGAATGGAAGCGATGATCCCTCTGGTAAAAAAATATGATGCAGCCTTTATAGCGCTTCTCTGGGGCCCTCCGGGAATGCCTAGGGATGAAAATGAAAGATCGGAAAACGCCGTGACTCTTATTACCGCAGCATTAGAAGCAGGCATTCCTCCCGAAGATATTTATATCGATCCCATTGTAACCCCGGTCAATACCCAGCAGGACCAGGTAAAAAGCCTGGTAGAATTTATGAAGATGCTTCCGGATATTGTTGAGACGATGGCTCCGGGCGTAAGATCTACCTGTGGACTGTCCAATGTTTCCAACGGTTCTCCTAATCAACTCAGGCCGATTCTTAATCAGACTTATCTGACGATCATCGAGAAATACGGGATGTATTCAGCTATTGTCGATGCCTTTGATGATGAGATCGCCACTTTTTGTCGGGGAGAGAAGTCAGAAATCAAAAAGATAATAAATGACGTTTGCGATGGAAATGATCCGGATCCAAGCTCTCTTTCCAAGGAAGGGCTTGATTATATGAAGACCACCAAGGTTCTTTTAGGCCATTCCCTTTATTCCGATTCCTGGCTGGAAATTTGATTGACCTGTTATTCCGGGTATTATTTCAAATTTCGCAAGCTTTACTAAGAAAGAAGTAAGAGCTTATCAATTTATCTATATAAGTTTTTGATGGTTACTTTAACTATGTGCCCATAAGATTTTTCCGGTAAGTAATCAATCCACCTATGCTGGTGAGGATACCAATCCGGCAGCTTCAGAATTGGTCGGTCGCTTCGCTGGATCAACTTTGCCAGTGCTGTCAACCACTTCCTTCTTGCTGTAGAATCAAAATGACGACGAGAATTTAGATTAAGGTTATTTCCCATGTTTTTCACCATTTCTTTATATATTGCTTTAGCCATTTTTGGAGTCGGTCTGCTCTATAAAGTGTGGACCTGGTTTCGATACAAAATCGATATAGATACCAGAAATATTTCGACCTCAGCGAGGTTTTTTGCCGCCATCAAGGGAATTATACGGACTTTGTTCAGCCCGAAAATTTTTACCCTTTTAAAAGTATTTGTCCTTGATATACTTTTGCAGACAAGAATATTAAGGGAGGACTTTCTCAGGTGGCTCATGCACATGTGCATATATTGTGGTTTCATGCTGCTTCTTCTGATGCATGCTTTGGACGAGGTTATAACCTCTGTTTTATTCCCAGACTATTTTTCGACCATCAACCCGTTTATGTTTTTGAGGGATCTGTTCGGTGGAATGGTGATCATGGGATTGGCCATTGCGGTTTATCGGCGTTTTATTTTGAAGGTGCCCCGTCTAAAGACCAACGCAATGGATGGCTACGCAATAATCATCGTGGCCATCATTATTTTTTCCGGAATTATTTTAGAGGGCACAAAAATTACATCTTACTCAACCTACCAGCAGATGCAAGGGGACTACCTTGAACTGGACGATGAGCAAGAGCTTAGAGCCTTGGAGTCCTATTGGGTAAAGGACTTTGGAGTTGTCTCCCCCAATTTGAAAGGGCCATTTGACACTGAGACGCTGGCGCAGGGTAAAGAACTCCATGAAATGAGCTGCGCCATGTGTCACTCCCGCCCCCAATGGGCATTTACAGGCTATGGAGTAGCCAGAATCATCAGGCCGATAGCCCTGGGATTAGACCGGGCTAATATGCCTACCACCATCTGGTATATACATTTCTTGGCCTGCCTGATTGGTTTGGCCTATCTTCCTTTTAGTAAAATGTTCCATATTTTTGCCAGCCCGCTGAGCCTGATGGCCAATGCGGTCATGGATAAAAAAAAGTCAGATCCGGCCAACATAGCCACCAGACAGATCATGGAGCTGGATGCCTGCACCCATTGCGGTACGTGCACCTTGAACTGCTCGGTTGGAGTGATTTTTGAGGAAATTCCCAACTTCAATATTCTTCCATCCGAAAAGATAGCCTCAATAAAGTCACTCGCCGCTGGCAAGGAACTGAGTGAGCAAGAGCTTAAGATTATTCAAGAAGGAGTTTGTCTTTGTACCAATTGCTATCGGTGCACGGTGGTCTGTCCAGTGGGAATCAACCTGCAGGATTTGTGGTTCAACGTTAAGGAGTCCTTGTTGCAAAAGGGTTATCCTGAGTTTCTCTCTCTTTCGCCCCTTTCTTACTACCGTGGATTAATGAAAGAAGAAGTGGTAAAAGATAAGTACCAGGAGCCCCTGGATCGGGCTCGAGAGGCTATCGTTGCTGAGTGCGAATTAATGAAAATAATGAAGATGGGGGATAAAGTTTTGCCTCTGACTTCTACCGATAGGGATTTTCAAAGTGGGCTAAGCTTATCAGCCCAGGCAAACACTTTCTCGGCTTGCTTTGGCTGTGTTACCTGTACCACCGTTTGTCCGGTGGTAGCCAACTACGAGAACCCGCAAGAAGTCCTGGGACTCCTGCCGCATCAGATTATGCACTCCTGTGGATTGGGCCTCAGGGACCTGGCCTTTGGTTCAAATATGCTATGGGACTGTCTTACCTGCTATCAGTGCCAGGAACACTGCCCTCAGGGGGTATGTATTACCGATATACTCTATGAACTTAAAAATTTAGCAATCAAACAGGTAAAAGAAAAAACCTCACCGCTGATGGAAAAAACATTATGAAGTTTGCCCTATTTCTTGGTTGCAATATCCCGGCTCGTCTCGAACAATACGAATCCTCAGCCAGGGGGGTTTTAGGTAAACTCGGTGTGGGATTGGTGGATATAAAAGAATTTAATTGTTGTGGATATCCTGTAAGAAATCTCGATTTTAAAACTTTTGTTCTCGCTTCAGCCAGAAATCTGGCCCTGGCTGAAAAGAAGAACCTGGATTTGCTGAGTTTGTGCAAATGTTGTTATGGCAGCCTAAAGAAGGTAGACCATCTTATGAAGGAAGACGCTTCCTTACGGAAAGAAATCAATGCAACTCTGGAAAAAGAAGGTCTTAAATATGAGGGAGGTATTGAGGTAAAACATTTGCTCTCTGTTTTATACCACGAAGTAGGTCTTGGGCCTCTCAAAGAGAAGATAAAGAATTCCTTTGAAGGTCTTAAAATTGCAACCCACTATGGCTGCCATGTTCTGCGCCCAAGTCAAATAGTCCAATTTGACAATCCAGTGGCACCATCCATATTCGATCAACTGGTTGAAGTCACCGGCGCCAAGAGTATTTTTTGGCAAACTAAGCTTGAATGCTGCGGCGCTCCCTTGTGGGGGGTAAATGATGATCTATCCATGGATTTGACTGAAAAGAAACTAACAGACGGGAAGCAATCTGGTGCTGACTACCTTTGCACTGCCTGTTCATACTGCCAGATGCAGTTCGATACGGTTCAAAAGATGATTCTTGCCAAACGGGGTACGAATCATCATCTTCCCTCTATTCTCTATCCACAGCTTCTCGGACTCAGCATGGGCCTCAATCGGGAAATCCTGGGGTTAGAGAAGAACCAGTTGCCTATCAGCGGCATAGAGGATTTTTTGGTTTTTTCATAAAAAAGTTGGTATGCGGAAAAGATTTAAAGATTCGGGATGGTTTTTATGTATTCTTTGTTTCGATTGAAGGAGGAGATTTAGTAAGTGAGACTGGAAAGGGGTAAACAAGAGTGATTTCACAAGGAGCTCAGGCCCAGGTTGAAGAAGTGATTGATGAACTCAGCGGTAAGGTGTGCCTACCTCCGTGTCAAATAGCTTGTCCTCTTGGAGTGGATATCCAACGGACTAATACCATGATTGCTCACCTTCCTCTGGATACTCAGGAGGCTTCCAGCCTGATAATTAAGATAGGCGATGAGCTTTATGAGAAGAATCCTATGTTTCCGATATGTGGTTATATTTGTGGGCTGTGTGAGAAAGAGTGTAATTATAAGGATCAGACTGGAGCAGTGAGAAGAAAATTGTTGGTGCGCTTTATTGCTGACTATTATCTTCCTCACCTTGAAACCAGACCCCGGCTTGCTTTTCCCTCCAAAGAAAAAATTGCTGTAATTGGGGGAGGTCCAGGGGGCTTGATGTGCGCTTACATGCTGGGTAAAAATGGCCACCGAGTAACCATTTTTGAAAGAGGCTTTGAGATGGGCGGTGTCTTGAGACTCGTCCCTCAATACCGACTTTCTAAGGAGACAATAGATACCACCTTGAATACTCTCGTAAGAATCGCCCATATAGAGGTGAAATACGGAGTTAAAATCGGCAATGGTGGAAAAACATTGGATGACCTTAAAAACGAAGGTTACCGGGCAATATTTATTGCCACCGGTACCCCTTTTCCCAGACCCCTTACTTTTGGAAGGGAGCTGGTGGCAGGGACAAAATTAGAGGGAGTCCTGTTCGGTTTGGATATCCTCACAGATGTGAATCAAGGGAAGGTGTCTCCACAATTGTTTCAGGATAAGAAGGTGATTGTATTGGGTGGAGGCAACGTAGCATTTGATGTGGCGAGGACAGTTAGAAGGCTCGGTGGAAATGTCTCTGTTGTCTGCCTTGAATGTGAAGATAAATCATCAAAAGACGGCATACCCGCTGATGTAGAAGAGATAGAAGGTGGAAGGGAAGAAGGGATAAGTATAACTTATTCCCGAGGTGTGGAAGAGATAATCGGAGAGGATAGTAAATTTAAGAAAATAAAGTGTCCTCGATGTACATCAGTCTTTGATGAAAACGGAATTTTTAATCCCAGGTTTGACCAGAGTGATTCTATATATCTTGAGGGTGATGTACTTTTGGTTACAATAGGGCAGGCACAGGAGCGGTCGTTTTTCCAGCAGGAAGATTTGCTTGATGAGAAAGGCAGTCTCGATATCGACCAGCTTACCCTCATGAGCAATCGCAAACAAGGATTTTTTCTCGGAGGAGATGTAAGGCGGGTGGGTTTTGCCGCAGAGGCGATGAGGGATGGGATGATAATAGCAGAGTCTATAGAACGTTATCTCAAAGGCGAAGACCTGAGAGTGGAAAGGAAGAAAGAATACGAAGGTGCACCTATCCTGGAACTCCGGGATTACAAGCCTCAGACTGAACTTAGCTGGAAACCAGTGGAAGAGAGGATGGATTTTAGCCCCTTCGAGAAAGGGTTCACCCTGGAAGAAGCAGTGGAAGAGGCCAAAAGATGTCTCTGTTGTGGCCCATGCGTGAGTTGTAAGGCATGTATAGCGCTGGAACTTCAGCCGGAAATACCGGAAATAGAGATCAAACAGGATATTTGCATAGGTTGCGGTTTATGTGAGTCCCTTTGTTCTTATCATGCTGTCAGACTGAAGCCTTATGAGGAGGGAGGGGAGAAAGCAGCAAATATTGTTATTTCCTGTAAGGGGTGTGGACTTTGTGTCGCCAGCTGTCCTCAAAGGGCAATAACCATAAGCCATTTTAGTGATGACCACTTGGTAGGTAAAATTTGGACATTGGCTGAGGAAGGATTGAAAGAAGTTTCTTGAAGGATTTACCAGTATAGCAAGGGGTAAAGCTAAGAGGATATGACGGAAGATAAAAAACCGAACAAAAGAATTAAGACTCAAGCATCTGAGCCCACGGTATTAGCTTTTTTATGCAACTGGTGTGCCTATGCCGGGGTAGATTCAGATTGGATATCGAAATTCCAATATCCCCCTAATATTAAGACAGTTAGGGTAATGTGTTCCGGCCGGGTGGATCCGGTGTTTATCTTGGAAGGGTTTTTAGCCGGTTTTGACGGAATAATGGTTTTTGGCTGTCCCCCCGGTGATTGCCATTATCTAAATGGAAATATTGAGGCAGAAAAAAAGATTAATGTTACGAGAAGGCTTCTCAAAATTGCTGAGTTTGATAACGAAAGATTATATCTTGACCGGGGCTCGGCAGGAGAGCGGCAGCGATTTTCCGAGGTGATAACCCAGTTTGTGACTAAAGTCAGGGAAAGGGGCCCCTTGGAATTAGACGAGTTCGTAAAACGAAAACTACAGGCAGTAAAAGGGGTCTTGGAGGGAGAGAAGTTCCGCTGGCTGGTGGGAAAGAGCAAGGTGCTGGTAGAAGAGGGAAATGTTTACGGAGAAAAGGTATCTCAGGAAATAATGGATGAATTGTTGGATGAAATTTCCCACTCAGAATATCTGAAGAATAGAATTTTTCTCGTCTTAAAGGAAAAGCCTTTAACCACCGAGGAAATTTCCCGGAGTCTGGGTATGGAATTAAATGATAC
>JAGHDE010000189.1 GCA_021160085.1 Pseudomonadota bacterium
ATCCAGATCGGATATCTTCTCGAATACTGGGGATGGGAGATATTATCACCTTGATCGAAAAGGCAGAGGCTACGTTGGATGAACGTAAGTCCCTGGAGATGGAAAAAAAATTTCGAAAAGGCGGGTTCACTCTGGAGGATTTTTTAGATCAGCTTCAGCAGATAAAAAAAATGGGGTCGCTGGAGAAAATTTTAAGTTTGATCCCAGGATTTAACCAGAAAGCAATCAAAGGCCTTAATATTGATGAAAAAGAATTTGTAAAGATCGAGGCAATAATACATTCAATGACCAAAGAGGAAAGAAAAAAGCATAATATTATAAACGGGAGTCGGAGGCGCCGTATCTCGCGGGGAAGCGGAACTCAGGTAAAAGATGTTAATCAACTCTTGAAACGATATGCAATGGCGAGTAAAATGATAAAAAAGATTCAACGGACCGGATTAAAAGGGTTGCCGAAGGGGATGCTTTCGGGCTTTTAAATCTTAAAACTAAGTTAGTAATGCGGCTGTATTTTGATTGATGATAGTAAAAAAGGAGGTGATATAACAAATATGGTAAAGATTCGTTTAACACGCATTGGAAGCAATAAAAAACCATTTTATCGTTTGGTGGCAACAGATTCCCGGTCACAAAGAGACGGGCGGTTTCTGGAAATTTTGGGATTTTACAATCCTCATACCAGCCCGGTTGAAGTTCGGTTAAAACCAGAGCGGATCATTGCATGGATGGAACGAGGTGCAAAACCGACAGATACGGTAATATCATTATTAAAAAAAGAAGGGATGTGGCAAAAACTGAAAGGAAACAAAGCAGCGTAGTTAAGTTCAAAAATAGTTATTTTTAGAGATGAAATGAATGTTAATTCTCAGTTGGGTGGAGGTTATAGGTGATGAAAGATTTAATTAAGTATATAGCTCAGTCACTTGTGGATAATCCAGATGATGTTGTGGTAACCGAGGTTGAGGGAGAAAAGACATCAGTTATAGAATTGAAGGTGGCAAAAGAAGATTTGGGGAAGGTCATTGGAAAACAGGGCCGGACTGCCAGAGCTGTAAGGACTATACTTTCTGCTGCCTCTGCGAAGGTGAATAAAAGATCGGTTCTTGAAATACTTGAATAGCCTTTTATTCCCCCAAAAAATCTTCCCGGTCTTATTTGTGGAAAATATTAATGGTTTGAGTTAGCCCGAGAGGGGTGCGGATAGTGATTTCATTTGAGATCATTACCCTTTTTCCAAAATTTTTTTTGTCGCCGCTAAAAGAAAGTATTTTACGAAAAGCTCAGGAAAAAGGGTTAATAAGAGTTCGGGTTCATAATTTAAGAGATTATACTAAAGATAAACACCATGTGACAGATGATTATCCCTACGGAGGTGGAGCAGGGATGGTGTTAAAGCCTGAACCGGTTGTGGAAGCGCTTGAAGAAACGAGAGATTGCCGTAGCAATTCTCAATCAATTTTATTGACTCCCCGGGGGAAATGTTTTAGCCAGAATATGGCTGAGCAGTTGACTAATTACCAGCAGATTATTTTTGTTTGTGGCAGGTATGAGGGAGTTGATGAGCGAATACGGACTTTTGTGGATAGGGAGATTTCAATTGGAGACTACATTCTTAATGGGGGCGAGTCGGCGGCATTAGTTATTGTAGAGACAGTTAGTCGCCTTATTCATGGTGTGCTGGGAAGTCATGAATCAATCTCGGGAGAGAGTTTTACTACCGGCCTTCTTGAATATCCCCAGTATACTCGACCGAAAAGTTTCCGTGATTATGCAGTCCCGGATGTTCTTCTTTCCGGGAATCACGAGGAGATCAGGCGCTGGCGTCTTCGAGAAGCCCTGAAAATGACTTTTCTTAGACGGCCAGATTTATTTGAAACCAAGATGCTTTCTGATGAAGAAAAAAAGATTTTAAATAATATTAAACAAGAACTATCCATGTTACAGGATAAAAAGTCATGAAAATTTTAAAACAAATTGAGCAAGAACATATAAAGATGGGGTTGCCTCCCTTCAAATCCGGCGATACCGTTCGAGTGCATGTGAGTATCAAGGAAGGGGATAAAGAACGGATACAGATTTTTGAAGGACTGGTGATCCGTAAACGACGTGCGGGTCTTGGAACGACTTTTACGGTAAGAAAGATTTCTTACGGAATCGGGGTCGAAAGAATTTTTCCTCTTTATTCGCCGGTGGTTGATAACATTGAAGTAGTACAACGAGGTCGAGTTCGACGGTCTCGCCTATATTACATGCGAAAACTTAAAGGGAAAGCGGCTCGTCAAAAGATTAAGCGACTGGGGTAGTTTAATCCCATTATCTCCAACCCTTGGGGACCTTAAAGAATGGGGAATAAACCTCCTCTCATAGAATGTTTTACCCCGCCAGAGGATGACCTGTTTGAAAAGGGATACAAATATGTAGCAGGCATTGATGAAGCGGGCCGAGGTCCCTTAGCAGGTCCGGTTGTTGCAGCCGCGGTTATTTTTCCCAAAAATCATTCCCTGCGAGGATCGGGAACATTAGATTCCAAAAAGATGCTGCCAGTGCGCAGGGAGAAGGTTTTTAAAATGATTCAGTCTCTGTCGTTGGCTGTTGCCTTTGGGATTGTGGATCAGTGGGAGATCGATCGTATAAATATCCACCGGGCCAGCTTGAAAGCAATGGAAATTGCCGCAAGTAATTTGTATAACTCCGCAGATTATTTGTTAATCGATGGTCTTCACAAAATTAATTCTTCTCTCCCCCAACTAACTGTGAAACATGGTGATTTCATAAGTCCTTTGATAGGATCGGCATCGGTTATTGCGAAGGTCATTCGGGACCGAATAATGGAAAAATATCACCAGCTCTACCCCGGTTATAACTTTGCTAAAAACAAAGGATATGGAACAGAGGAACACCGGGAAGCCATAAGAAGATATGGTTATTGTTCGCTTCACAGAAAGACCTTTAGGGGGGTTGTTTTTTATCAGGACTTGATCAAATAAGCAACCTATAACCTCCTTGCAAAAGTAACCGCTCAATATCTTATGGAGAGAAAAAGAATTTAGGATGTTCTACACTTTATTGATCAAAAACTAAAAAAGTCATGGTTGACCATATTGAATTGGGCAAGCGTGGAGAGGACTTAGCGGTTTTCCACCTGAAAAAGCTTCGGTATAAAATAATAGAGAGAAATTATCGATGCAATCAGGGAGAAATAGATGTTATCGCTTTAGATAAAAATATTTTGGTTTTTGTTGAGGTAAAAACCCGCTCTTCCAATAAATTTGGCAGTCCTCTGACCGGAATTACTACAAAAAAACAGCGACAATTAGTCAAAACCGCCATTTTTTATCTTCAAAATCACCGGCTATTCAACCGGGATGCCCGATTTGATGTAGTGGCGGTTGAGATTGATTCTGGTAAGGAGCGGATAAATTTGATCCAGAATGCTTTTGAAATTTCAACCCAAAACAGGTTTTAAAAATGAAAAACAGAGAAAAAATAATAAAGACGAAACTAATTTGGCTGTTACTTTTATTTCTTTCAGCATGTTCGGGAGGCAATACCGTTATTCGTTCTGAACCCCCTACCGCTTTTATAACTATAAATGGAGCTTCACAAGGGGTTACTCCGTTGGAGATAAAACTGGATTGCAGCCAAACCCGAGAGTTTGAAGTAGTTCTTTCCTTGCCGGGCTATCTATCGGAAACGAAGCAGATCCACTGCCGGAAATTTCGGGGACCTAAAAAGAATATCTTTTTTGAATTAAAACCAGGACAAGAAACAACCCCAAAAACTTTACTTCCCTCTCCCCTGACCAAATTAGAGACAGGAACCTTGGAAATAAAATCTATTCCCAAGGAATCCGAGGTGTTTCTTGATGGTAGCTTTATCGGGGTTGCCCCTTTAATCAAGCAAGAAATCAAAAGCGGTGATCATCTCGTAGAGGTTCGGAAGCGGGGATTTAACACCTGGAGAAAGAAATTCCAAATCGATTCCGGATCAAAAAACAGCTATTTTCCTATCCTGGAAGAAGAATAAACCTCACAATTTTTTCAATTTTTTTAGGTTTATCTGGGAGAGAGGAAGAGTGCTCACCTTTTTTCCCAGTTCCTTTATCTTTTGTTACCGTTATAAACCCTGATGATTTTACAGGTAAAGGAATTTTGCAATTAATCATTGCCTATGATAGGAAAA
>JAGHDE010000221.1 GCA_021160085.1 Pseudomonadota bacterium
CCAACGCTTAAAATACCCCGGTTTTATTTTAGGCGGTGGATTATGGGAAATCTAATAATCTTGACAATTTTTTTTATAGAGATATACTAAAAAATTATTTTTTTATTTTTTAGTATAATGTGTTCAATTCTTTAAAGAGATTGAAATTTTGTTAACTGATTGATATTATACAATAAGGAGGAAATTTTATGAAAGAAGTTGTTATCGTTAGTGGTGTGCGAACAGCCATAGGAAGTTTTGGAGGATCCTTGAAAACTGTTCCAGTTGTTAAATTAGGATCTTTGGTTATCAAAGAAGTTCTCAAGAGGGTTGGGGTACGGCCTGTTGTTGGTGAAGAACTTTTGGAATTTGCCCCCGACAAGTTGAAAGATCAGGGTATGGTCGAATTGGAGAAAAAAGTTTATGACTGGGATGACTCTGCTACTCCAGTGCAGGTAGATGAGGTTTTAATGGGTAATGTGTTGCAAGCCATGCAGGGACAAAATACTGCCCGCCAGGCCATGATCCATGCTGGAATTCCTAAAGAAGTTAATGCTATGACCATTAACAAAATATGTGCCTCGGGATTAAAAGCAATTACCGTTGGCGCAACCAGTATTATGGCTGGTTTACAAGATGTAGTTATCGCCGGAGGGATGGAAAGCATGAGCTGTGCTCCTTATGCGATGCCTAAAGCACGATGGGGCTATCGTATGGATGTGAGTTCTAAAGGGGAAATTATTGATGTTATGGTTTTTGATGGTATCTACGAAATCTTCTATGATTACCACATGGGGGTAACAGCTGAAAATATCGCCGAATTATATGGTATTTCCCGGGAAGAGCAGGATGAACTGGGTGTATTGAGTCATCAGCGGGCCCGGGCGGCGGTTGCCAGCGGAGCTTTTCCGAATGAGATCGTTCCAGTTGAAATTCCTCAAAGAAGAAAAGACCCCATTATTTTTGATACTGACGAGCGCCCCATGGATACAAACATGGAAAAGATGGCAAAATTAGCTACGGTCTTTAAAAAGGGTGGTACCGTCACCGCCGGAAATGCTTCAGGAATCAATGATGCAGCGGCCGCGGTTCTGCTGATGAGCAGAGAAAAAGCAGATGAATTAGGATTGAAACCCATTGTAAAAATTAAGACATTCGCAACTGGTGCATTGGATCCTGCCTATATGGGCCTTGGGCCTGTCCCCGCCACCAGAAAGGCGCTTAAACAGGCAGGGCTTACCATGGAGGATATTGATGTGGTAGAGCTAAATGAAGCTTTTGCTTCCCAGTCCATAGCCTGTTTGCGAGAATTAGACCTAACCATGGAGAAGACTAACCTTCTCGGAAGCGGAATATCTCTTGGCCACCCGATCGGATGTACCGGCGCGAGAGTCACAGTTACCCTGATGAATGAAATGGTCCGAAGGGACTTGAATTTAGGTCTGGCTACCATGTGCATTGGTGGCGGGCAAGGCATGGCGGCGATATTTGAACGAGTATAATAACAATTTGAGTTTTGATAGAAGGAGGTTTTTATGGAAATTAAAACAATCGGAGTGATAGGAGCCGGGCAGATGGGCAATGGAATCGCCCAGGTATGTGCTCAGGCGGGATATAATGTGATAATTCGGGACATTGAAGACAGGTTTGTCGAAAACGGGATGAAAGCAATCCAGGGCAACCTGAGCCGGTTAGTGAAAAAAGAAAAGCTTTCCCAGGAAGAGGCGGATGCTGTTTTCAGGCGCGTAAAGGGTACCCTTAAAATCGAAGAGATGGCTCCCTGTGATTTTATTATCGAGGCTATTATTGAGAACCGGGATCTTAAAAAACAGGTATTTCAAGAATTAGAGAAAGCCTGCGGGGCTGAAACAATATTTGCCTCAAATACTTCTTCACTGAGTATTACCGAACTGGCATCATTCGTCAGCAAGCCGCAGCAGTTCGTCGGGGTCCATTTTTTCAATCCGGTGCCGGTCATGAAACTGGTTGAAATTATTAGTGGTTTGGAAACATCGGATGAAACGGTTCAGGCGGTGAAAGAATTCGTTGAAAAGGTTGGCAAAAAAGGAATTGAGGTTAAGGATTCCGCCGGTTTTGTTGTCAACCGAATCCTTATCCCCATGATAAACGAAGGCATTAATGCACTCATGGAAGGAATTGGTTCCAAAGAGGATATTGACAATGGTATGAAACTCGGATGCAACCATCCCATTGGTCCATTGGCTTTGGCGGACTTGATCGGCCTGGATACCGTGTTGGCGATTATGGAGGTTCTTTACTGTGAATTCGGTGATCCCAAATATCGTCCCAGCCCGCTTCTGAAACAGATGGTTCGAGCCGGTCGTTTAGGACGAAAGACAGGCAAAGGGTTTTATGATTATTCATAAACCGTGATACCCCAAAAATGTAATGTTAGAAATGGATGTCGGTTGAAGGAGGAAATAGTATATGGCATATGAAAATGTTTTGTTGGAGATTGAAGAAGGGGTGGCTTTGCTTAAAGTCAGTCGCCCCACGGCATTGAATTCGCTGAATCAGGCAGTAATTATTGATTTGATTGCCGCTTTTTCGGATCTTGATGCTGATGACTCGGTCCAGGCTATCGTTTTGACCGGAGAGGGAAAGGCGTTTGTGGCAGGAGCTGATATCAAGGAGATGCTGCCTATGAGTCCGGCAGAGGTGAGAAAATTCTCCACAATCGGCCATACGTTGATGGATAGCATGGGAAAAGTGGGGAAGCCAATAATCGCCGCAGTTAATGGATTCGCATTAGGTGGAGGAATGGAACTGGCTATGGCATGCGATTTTATATTTGCCTCTGATAAGGCGAAGTTTGGCCAACCGGAGATCAATTTGGGAATTATTCCCGGATTCGGCGGAACCCAGCGACTATCCCGTCTTATTGGCAAGGCCCGGGCCAAGGAACTCATCTTTACCGGAGCGGTGATTGGCGTTCAAGAGGCTAAGGAGCTGGGAATTGTTAATAAAATTTTCTCAGCCGAAGAACTTATTGCGGAGGCGAAAAAGGTGGCTAAGACTATTGCCTCCAAAGGAGCGTTGTCCTTACGTCTGGCGAAATCAGCAATCGATTGCGGGTATGATGTAGATTTGAAAACGGGGACAACTATTGAGCGGGATTCTTTCGCCCTCTGTTTTTCTCATGAAGACCAGAAAGAGGGTATGAATGCATTTATGGAGAAACGAAAGCCCGCGTTTACGAGCAAATGATTCGCTTGTTTAAGCCGGGAATTAACATTCCCGGCTTTTTTTTCGTCTCAAACTAAAGTATTCGCCTGAAAGCGAGGGTTTTTTTCATTCCCCGAAAGGGACAATAAAATGGTTGCATTTTTTTAGGGGTAAAATAAAATATGTTTTATGAAGAAACCGGGAAAAAGATTAAAATACTTTATCGTTCTGTTTCTCATAATTTTAGTGATGATCTATTGCACGGTTTTTGGAGAGCGAGGATTATTGCATCTGAAAAAATTGAGACATGATTTGGGTAAGATAAAAGCCATATCTGAAGAAGTGAAAAAAGAAAATGATAAGCTGAAAAATGAAGCTTATCTTCTCCAGTCAGATAAACGGTATATAGAAAAAATTGCGAGAGAAGATCTCGGCCTTGTTCAGGAAAATGAAATTATTTATAAAAAAACGAAATGAATCCTGTTCCGGGTTACGAGTTGCGAGTTACTGGTTAAAGATTCGTCATTTGAAACTGGATACTGGATGCTTGAAACTGAACCCTGAACCCGGTGTTTAAGAGACTATTGAATTCGGAGAAGGTTCTAACAATAGAGTATACAACTTATTACGATAAAGGGGTTAAAATGATACCGGGATTAGCAGACAAATTAATGACATTAGAAAATCGGCTTATCAAGCTAAGGGGGTATCTTTGATGTAGATGCTAAAATATCTCAGTTAGCCGAACTGGAAAAAATAATGAATCAGCCTGATTTTTGGAGTAACAATGAAAAGGCGGAGAAAACCCTTAAGCAGAGGAAAGTTCTTCAGACTGGAATAGAGTCATGGGAAGAACAATTTCAGGCTTTGGAGGACAACAAGGTCCTTTTTGATCTGGCCCAGGAGGAGAGCGACGAGAGCACAGAAATAGAGGTAGAAAAAAACCTTGGACAAATTGAGAAGGGGATCTCCGGACTTGAGTTGCAACAAATGCTTCAGGAAGAAGATGATCATAGCGATGCCATTGTTGTTATTCACTCAGGTGCGGGGGGAACAGAAGCCCAGGATTGGGTGTCTATGCTTCTTCGCATGTATCTCCGCTGGGCGGAGAAAAATGATTATCGCACCGGACTTATTGATACACTTCCAGGTGAAGAAGCCGGAATAAAAAACGTTACCTTTACAGTGACCGGAAAGTATGCTTATGGATTTCTGAAGGCTGAGATAGGCGTTCATCGTCTTGTCAGAATTTCTCCGTTTGATGCGGGACGCCGCCGGCATACTTCTTTTGCTTCGGTATTTGTTTATCCGGATGTGGAAGATGATATAGATATCGAAGTTAATGAATCAGATATTCGGGTTGATACCTATCGGTCAAGCGGGGCAGGGGGGCAACATGTAAACAAGACCGATTCAGCGGTTCGAATAACCCATATTCCCAGTGGGATTGTGGTGCAGTGTCAAAACGAACGATCTCAGCATAAGAACAGGGCTATGGCCATGAAAGTTCTGAAGGCCCGGCTTTATGAATCGCATATTGAAGAGAAAAACCAGAAGATGCAAGAGGTTAATGCGGGCAAAAAGGAGATTGCCTGGGGGAGCCAGATTCGTTCATATATTCTGCAGCCCTATCGTTTAGTAAAGGATCATAGAACCGGGATAGATATCGGTAATGTTGATGCGGTTCTTGATGGAGATATTGATTCTTTCATTAATGCATATCTTTTGTCACATGGTTCCGATGGTAAATAAAACAGCTTATTTAATTTTCCAGTTTTACTTGTAAGGAATCTCGGCATTAAAGG
>JAGHDE010000225.1 GCA_021160085.1 Pseudomonadota bacterium
AGTTGATATATTTTTATATATTGTTACCGGGTAACAATGGGGATAGAGCTCAGCAACAACTAACTTCACGACATTGAGCTAAAAAAAATTTGAGGGCGCAGCAACTTGAAAAACGGATTATCAATCGCAAGCTTTTGCAACGATATCTTTTTTAATGTTCTAAAATTTTTGGATTTTGCGATTCTCAAAATATTTTTCTCATTTGAGATAAAAAATCTTCACCACCTCCCTATTACAAGTCCCTTTATTATAACCGCCAATCATTTTAGTTTCATGGATCCTCCGGTTCTCCAGGCTGCTTGTCCTCGACGAATTATCTTTTTTATGACCGAAAAGTTTTATAATCCTATTTGGGGACGCTGGTTCTTTAAGTTGATGCACTGCATCCCACTCCGGGAAAATACTCCTTATCATATCGCTCCGTTAAAAAGGGGGATAAAACTCCTAAAGGAAGGAAAAGTTACAGGTATATTCCCGGAAGGTGGTGTCAGCCGAAATGGCAAGATACAAGATGGAAGGCCGGGTACCCTTTTGTTATCCCAAAAGACCTCTTTTCCTATAATCCCGGCTTTCATTTCGGGAACGTATCAGGCCTTACCCCGGCACGCAAAATTTTTTCGAAGATCAAAGATTAAAGTTATTTTTGGTTGCCCGGTATATTTTAATGACCTTTCAAATGGCTTAAAGGGGAAAAAAGGTCTGGAGAGAGCGACTAAAAATCTGATCCAGATTTTTAGAGACTTAGCTAAAAAACAGGATTGAGTTCTAAATAGACATCCCTGCTCTGCCATTAGCGCAAGGATTTTTGATTGACTCGAGCTGCTAAAAAGATTAAAAATATTTCACCATATTTTATTCCCATCCTGATTAGCCTTTAGAAAATTAAATGAATTGACCACATGAAACACACTGATTTTGTTCATCTTCATCTCCACACGCAATACAGCCTGCTTGATGGCGCCATAAGGCTCAAAGATCTTTTTGAGCGAGCAAAAGGCTACCACATGCCTGCCCTTGCCATGACAGATCATGGAAACATGTTTGGCGCCATAGAATTTTACCAGATGGCCTACGAATATGGGATAAAACCCATAATCGGATGTGAAATTTATGTTGCTCCCAAAAGCAGATTTGATAAAGAATCACGGGATGTCTCCGAAACCGCTTATCATCTGGTGCTTTTAGTAAAAAATTTTGTTGGATATGAAAACTTAGTCAAGCTGGTAAGCAAAGCATATATGGAGGGCTTCTATTATCGACCGCGAGTAGATAAAGAACTTCTTAAAGAATACAATGAAGGTCTTATAGCAATGAGCGCCTGTCTGCACGGAGAAATTCCCTATTTAATAGTTAAGAAAAAATCTGAAGAAGCTCTTAGAACTGCCCAGGAATACAAGGAAATTTTTAATAACAACAGGTTCTATTTAGAACTTCAGGAAAACGGTATTGAGGAACAAAAAATTGCCAATCAAGGATTGCTCGAAATCAGCAAAAAAATGAATCTTCCAATTGTGGCCACAAATGACTGCCATTACCTGGAGAGAGAGGATGTTAAAGCCCATGAAGTCCTTATGGCAATCCAGACCGGTAAAACTCTTTCCAGCCCTGACCGGATGCATTTTTCCACTGATCAGTTTTATTTCAAGTCTCCCGAGACGATGAAAGAACTTTTTCGGCACTATCCCGAGGCAATCCGTAATACCATAGAAATTTCCGAGCGTTGTAATTTAGAACTCAAATTAGGTGAATTTAAGTTCCCGGTGTTTCCGATCAAGGAAGATGAATCTCCCCAAAGCCATCTCCTGAAATTGTCTCAAAAAGGCTTGGAAGAACGTCTTCAGAAACACCCCCTTCGTGTCAAGCCGGATTTCGCTTCAATAGAAAAACAATACCAGAACCGGCTTGAAGAGGAATTGAAGATTATAAATTCCGAAGGATTTGCCAGTTATTTCCTTATAGTTGCTGATTTTATCAATTTTGCCAAAAACAATAATATACCGGTGGGGCCTGGTCGGGGATCAGCAGCAGGCAGCCTGGCCGCTTACGCTCTTAAAATTACTGAAATTGACCCTATCCGATACGGTCTCCTTTTTGAAAGATTTTTAAATCCGGAACGAATCTCACCCCCGGATATTGATACCGACTTCTGCATGGAGGGAAGAGACCGGGTGATTGATTATGTAAGAAATCGATATGGAAAAGATAAGGTAGCTCAAATTATCACTTTCGGGAAAATGCAGGCTAAGGCAGTGGTAAGGGATGTAGGCCGGGTACTGGACATGCCGTATAAAGATGTTGATAAGATAGCTAAATTAATTCCCAATACCCTCAATATTACCTTAAAGGAAGCGCTTCGGCAAGAGCCTGCATTAAAAAAATTGGAAAAAGAGAATAAGCAAATTAGAGAACTTCTTTCGCTGGCCCAAGTTTTAGAAGGCCTTCCCCGCCATGCGTCCACCCATGCGGCCGGCGTTGTAATCTCTGATCGACCCCTAATAGATCATCTCCCTCTTTATAAAGACCCAAAAAGCGAGGCGGCAGCCACTCAATATACCATGAACAACGTGCAAAAAATCGGCCTGATTAAATTTGACTTTTTGGGGCTAAGAACTTTGACCGTAATCGATCGTGCTCTAAAACTGATCAATCGTGAATCGATAAAATTACCAGACATTAACGAGATTCCCTTAGATGACAAGGATACCTATGCCCTATTATCTTCGGGAGAAACTGAGGGAGTATTCCAGCTGGAAAGTTCGGGAATGAAGGAACTGATTTTCAAAATGCACCCGGAAAGCATTGATGATCTTATCGCTCTTTTGGCTTTATACCGCCCCGGCCCTCTCCAGTCAGGGATGGTAGATGACTACATTCGCAGAAAAAAGGGCGAGGCCACTATTCCATATATGATTCCGCAACTAAAACCCATTCTCTCTGATACTTATGGAGTCATCATTTATCAAGAACAGGTAATGAAAATCGCACAGGTTTTAGCGGGTTATACATTGGGAGAAGCTGATATTCTCCGCCGGGCCATGGGCAAGAAAAAAGCTTTTGAGATGGAAGAACAAAAAGAGAAATTTCTTGAAGGTACAAAAAAAAACAAGGTTAATCCTAAAAAAGCCGGGGAAATTTTTAACTTAATGGCCAACTTTGCCGGATATGGTTTTAATAAATCTCACAGTGTGGCTTATGCTGTAATTTCATACCAAACCGCCTATTTAAAGGCGCACTATCCGGTTGAATTTATGGCGGCATTGTTAACCTGCGAAATGGACAACAGCGACAAGGTTATCAGACATATTGGAGAATGCCGGGAAAGGGAGATTGAAGTTTTACCCCCGGATGTGAATGAAAGTTTTCGAGACTTTGTCGTAACCGGCAACAAGATCAGATTTGGACTGGCAGCAGTTAAAAATGTGGGGGCAGCAGCGATTGAATTCATAATCAAAGCCCGTGATGAGGGAGGGCCTTTTTCTGATATATATGATTTCTGTGAACGAGTTGAGCTTCGTAAGGTTAATAAAAAGGTGCTCGAAAGTTTGATTAAATGCGGATCTTTTGACTTTACCGGGGTCCCGCGTGCTCAATTGTTTGCAGTTAATGAAATTGCTATGGCACAAGGACAGCAAGCACAAAAACAAAAGAATGATAAACAGAAATCGATGTTCGAAATTTTTGACAATGGTTCTTCCGGTTCAAAAGCTGTTTTAAAATATCCCGAAATAGCCGAATGGCCAGAAAAAGAACTGCTTGGTTATGAGAAAGAAATCCTTGGTTTTTTCATCTCCAGCCACCCTTTGGCAGGTTATGAAAAAGAGCTGAAGAAATATTTTGCCGTTGATACCAATAAAATTCAGACGATGCTTGATGGAGAGGAAGTGGTAATGGGAGGGGTTCCCGTAAAGGTAAAGGAGACTCCTACCCGTAAGGGAGAAAGGATGGCATTTGTAACCCTTGAAGACTTAAAAGGGTCCATAGAGCTAATAGTTTTTTCCGATCTATATAAAAAAGTTGCCGTAACCTTGCAAAATGAGCAACCGGTTATGCTTAAGGGAAAGGTGAGTGTAGATGAACGCATTCAGAAGGCAAAGATACAGGCTGAGCAAATAGTCCCCTTATCAGAAGCCAGCAAAATATTGACCAAAAGCATCCATTTTAATCTGGATGTTAGTCAGGTATCGAAAATCCAGCTCGAGAAATTCAAAAATATTCTCAAGAATCATCCCGGCAACTGCGCTGGTTTTCTTCATATGATTATCCCTGATCGTTCCGAAACCATTATTTCCCTGCCAGCTGAATTCCGTCTCAATCCTTCAGAAGGGTTGGTTCAGGAGGTTGAATACCTTCTTGGAAGCAAAACAATCATATTTAATTAATGACCCTCTCTAAAAATGTACCAAGATAGAACTTACCGGGATTTCGAAGAAATCCAAAGACTAATTCCGTTTCAGGTAAAAGTAAAAGAGACCGATCTTTATATTAAGTCTCGTTCTTGTCTGAAAAACGAGGCGAGAAAGTTGGTCCTGAAATATCGAAATCAGATTGAAGAATATGTTCGATCTCATCCTTCCTTTAAAAAAAGTTTAGCGCCCCTACCCTTTGATGCATTAGCTCCCCCCATCGTAAAAGAAATGTTGAAGGCCTCATCACAAGCTGCTGTGGGGCCTATGGCCGCTGTAGCGGGAACAATAGCTGAATTTGTTGGGAAAGGCTTATTAGCGTATTCACCTGAAGTAATAGTAGAAAATGGGGGGGATATTTTTATGCAGGTTTCTGATAAGATTAATATCAACATTTTCGCTGGAAAATCACCAATATCCCAAAAAATCGGGATTAAAATTTTGCCTTCCAAAACACCGTTGGGAGTTTGTACTTCTTCGGGCACAGTTGGACCCTCTTTAAGTTTCGGCAGGTCTGATTCTGTCACAGTATTGTCATCTTCTACTGCCTTGGCTGATGCAGCAGCTACTTCCATTGCCAATGTAATACATAGCAAAACTGATATCTCCCGGGGCCTGAAATTAACAAAATCTATTGCTCAAATAATGGGGGTTATAATCATCGTGGGTGAAGAAATTGGGTGTCAGGGAAAGATAGAGCTAATATCTTGTCACAACGATGATTAAAAAATAACCTGACCAGAACTTTCTCGGACATTATTTAGAAAAAATGGGGTTGACAACAGCTCCTAAAAATATGAGGATTATAATCTATGCTAATTATTTCTATCTTAATGACCATATCGGGACTATTATTGATTGGATTAGGTCTCTGGGGCATCCATTCTTGTAAAGGTTTTCTGGAAAGGCTTGGCGCTTTGCTTGCCCCCATGGGCTTAATCATAACCTTGTTAGGAGTTTTGTTGCTC
>JAGHDE010000021.1 GCA_021160085.1 Pseudomonadota bacterium
CTTATAGATAATGTTTCTGGATTAGCTCATCGTATAGTTTTCAGAGAGGCATTATTGCATTAACAATAAGAAATTTGAAACTTGAAACTCGATTCTTAATTATTGATGCTTGATCTTTTATCAAACCAGCACCAAGTAACCAACACAGTATCCAATACCAAACAACCAGTTTCCAGTTTCAAATTTCAAATTTCAAATTTCTTATTGTTAATGCAATAATGCCTCTCTGAAAACTATACGATGAGCTAATCCAGAAACATTATCTATAAGTATACATTATGGAAGTTGGTAAAGACCAGTTACTATCGTTTTCGTATGGCGAGGAATCGTGGAAAGCTACCCCTCATTTTGCACCAATTTACCACCGGTATTTTCATTCGGGTATCCAGGCAGCTATTGATAACCACGGAGAGTTAATAAAACAGGGTAAACGAAAAACATTATATCTTCTCCGGTTGCCTTTTGAAAACCAGACCCGAGAATACTTTTTAAAGGTTTACTCCCATCACGGGTTATCCAGCCGGCTCAAAGCCTGCCTTAAGCGGCCCCGGGGCATGCATGAATTCTATACGGGCCTTAAAATTGTTCAGCGAGATATTCCTACCATTGTTCCCTGTGCGGCAGGCATTAGAAAGCTTAAAAGCACATTTCTGGAAAGTTATTTCGTCAGTGAAAAAATGGAAGCCGTTGAAAATCTTAACGTCTTTTTTTTAGGAGGGGCTCGGCTTGACGATTCCGGGTTGATAACCCGTAAAACCCTCATGGAAGATTTCGGGTCGCTCGTTCGAAAAATGCATAACAAAGGCGTCCTTCAAAAGGATCTGGCTCCCAATAATTTTTTGCTGGGAATCGGAAAAAAAAATCTCGGCATGGTTTTTCTGATCGATTATGAACGAGTAAAGATTGTTCCCACTATACGTGAGGGTACCCAAAGATGGGCGCTTTCTAAGTTGAGCCGGATTGGAACTGAAGTCAGTCTGCCCGACCGGCTCCGTTTTTTGCATGCCTTTAGGCCGGGATTAGAGAAAGACATCTTTAAGGCAGTGGCCAAAGACATTGACTGCCAGACCATCCGTCGCATAAAGAAAGATATTCACCACTCCCGGATCTCGAATGTGCACACGGCTATCTTGTACGCTTCTTTTCAACAGAATGGATACCAGGGTTTTTATCACAAGGAATATGATCTTAATTCGTTGTTGCGATATGTCGGTGAAATTGACCATTCAAATACTTACAAACAAGACCTGTTTGCATGGAAAAATGCCGACGGCCAGGATACGACCCTGGTCAGGGCGGCAAGGGATTTCCCGCAAAAAATCTCTCAAAGTCTGTGGGCGCTTATGTGGGGTCTTAAATTGGGAAGGATTCCAATCATTGAGCCGTTGGCTCTGGTTTCGAAACGAGGGCGGAATTTAGATGGGTTTGTGATCATACCAATCAAAGAAAAAGCCCTCACCTTATCTGAATTTCTTCAAAAAACCACCGATCATCACCGAAGACAAACAGTTTACCGGCAGGTTATTCGAATACTGAAGCATCTCCATCTATTTGGAACATTTTTCGGGAATCTGTCAGGTGACGAATTTATGGTGGAAAAAAACCCAAACCGGTACCTGTCAGTTTATCTCCATAACGCAGTACGATTCAAAATCGTCAAAAAGTCTGATAAAAGAGCTAATACTAAAGATCTCGAAGCAATAGCCGATCTATTTACAAGATAATTTTCCCAAGATCGAAAAACAACGGGATATTTTTTCCTGTTCTAAGACTGTATCCTCTTTTCGTTTGCGATTTTGTAGCGGTTTATGCTTTAATTCTTGGATGAAACGGAGAGGTTACTAAAAGAAGCATGATAAAAACAGCGTCTATTCCCATGGTGAAAAGGAGCAAGATAATGAGAGAATGTTCTATCGAAAAAAATATGGCTCAATGTAACTGCTCGTATGAGCCCTGCTCAAAAAAGGGCATCTGCTGCGAATGTATTCAATATCACTGGCGGATGGGAGAATTTCCAGCCTGTTTTTTCCCTGATGATGTTGAGAGAACGTATGATCGTTCAATCGAGACCTTTATTAAAACTTATCAAAAAAGAGGAAGATGGTGGTGATAGTTATATTGCCTTATATACTGCTCATCGCTGGATTTATACTGCTGATTAAAGGAGCCGGAGTTCTCGTTGACGGAGCAACGTCAATTGCCCGGCGATTGAATGTTTCCGATCTCGTCATTGGACTTACTGTGGTGGCTTTCGGAACGTCATGCCCGGAATTGTTTGTGAATGTTACTGCGAGCATGAAAGGAAATACAGATATTGCCATTGGAAATATTTTGGGGAGGTATCAAGCCCGAAAGGCCTTGGTGCGGTCTGGGGCAGGATTCGGGTCGCATAAATGCGACCCCTACATATTTTCATCTTTTGAGTGCAAATGAAATCTTCAAATTTAGGCTTATCCAAGCACTTTCTGGGATACTTGCGAAATTCGGGGTGAAACGGAGAGGTTACTAAAAGAAGCATGATAAAAACAGCGTCTATTCCCATGGTGAAAAGGAGCAAGATAATGAGAGAATGTTCTATCGAAAAAAATATGGCTCAATGTAAC
>JAGHDE010000010.1 GCA_021160085.1 Pseudomonadota bacterium
CCCTGAGAGGAAAATGTCAAGAAATTTCCGCACGAAGCGTGGCAAGGTTCGAGTGGTTTGAGGGACATCCATCACTCTTTCAGGAATGCGGATATTTCAAACATACATTGAAAAGGTAAATACCAGCGAGCTAATTTCCGGTCATCACCTTTCATGGTGATTTTGCCCTGAAACAGGGCCGGAAAAAATGATGTCCCTCCGGTAAAAATCTTCTTCCACATATCTTTGGTCCCAGAAAAGAGGAGCTCCGGGGATTCCGTCTCTTTTTCGGGGGAAAGCTTTCCCTGTTTGATGGAGAAAAACCAGCTTTTTTCCAGGTCAGTAAAGCGGAAAGCAACAGTGGTTGTAAAGTTGAGAGATCTGCCCAGGGTTTTCATCTCATCATCACTGTTTGCGACTTTGCAAATAAGCTCTTGATGGGATCGGGAAAAAGGTTCAACCTTTTCAAAGAGGCTGTTTTTAGATTTCGGGGAGGCCGAGGGTAATGGTTTTATCGACCCCAGATTTCGGCTGACAATGATGGTCTGAGCACTTGTTTCCAATAGATCAGTTAATAGGAAAGCCTCCTGAAGAGTATCGCCCATGGCAAGAACACCGTGGTGCTGAAGGATAATTACTTTGTTATTACTCAATGAGTCAACCACCTCGTCAATATTGATGATGTTAAACGATTGCTGGGGAATAATGGGGACGTTACCTAAAATAATGCGCGGTTCAAAAGTGAGGGGAGAAAAAGGAATGTCAGTAAGGGCTAACGCAGAGATTAATGGAGGGTGGGAGTGAAGGATTGCTTCAGGATGAAGGCGCTGATAGATTGCTGAGTGGACGGGGGTCTCGGAGGAGGGTTTTCCTTCCCCGGAAACTAACTCTCCCTTTAGGTTTACCGTGAGGATATCATCCGGGGCCAGAAATCCCAGGGAGCTTCCACTTTTAGATATCAGAAAATGGTGATCATCCAAACGGGCGCTGATATTTCCACCGGCGCTGGCGGTAAGTTTTCGGTTATAGGTCCGGAAAGCAATTTTTATCAGTTCTTTTTCCAGAAAAATTTTTTTTGGTTCTTTTTGCATCTCCCCCATCACTCTAAATTGTGAAAAATTGTTCTGAATTTACTTATGCATTGGTATTTCAAATTCCATTAAATCTCTTCCGATAATCGCCCCGGGAAAAACACTTCGGGCTTCGCTGAGAAGTTCATTTATTCGTCGGTATCGGGAGCTGATGTGAGTGATTACTAATCTTTTTGCCCCCGCTTCCCTGGCGATCCGCGCGGCCTGAGCGGCGGTGGAATGGCCTTTTTTCCGGGCATCCTCTTCCATCTCGCTGCTGAACATCCCCTCATGGATTAAGAAATCCGCTTCCCGGGCAAATTTTACAACTTGAGCGCAAGGCCGGGTATCGCTGACATAGACAAATTTTCTTCCTTTTCGGGACGGGCCCATAACCATTTCGGGAGTGACGGTTTTTCCATCTTCCAATGTCAATGTTTCTCCCCGCTGAAGTTTTCCGAACAGAGGGCCTTCCGGCACTCCCAGTTCTCTTGCTTTGTCGGGGAAAAAGCATCCGGGCCGGGGATCTTCGGTAAGCGAAAAGGCAAAGGTAGGAATCCGGTGATCAAGGAGGATTGCCTCCATCCGGAATCCGGCTCCGGAATAAAACCGGCCTTCGGAAATTTCGCGGATGTCCAGAAGATAGGAAGGAGTAAACCCCAGACATTTTCGAGAAATGTTAACATACTCCCTGGTTCCCGGAGGACCGAAAATTAGCAGGGGCTTTTCCCGGGATTGCTGCATGATGGTCATCAAGAGCCCGGGAAGGCCGGTTACATGATCTCCGTGAAGATGACTGAGAAAAATAGCAAACAGCTTTCCAAAGCTTAGTGATGCCCGAACAAATTGAATCTGGGTTCCTTCCCCGCAGTCAAAGAGAAAAAGGTCCCCCTCCCGCTGCAGGGCTATGGATGGAAGGTTACGGTGGAGGGTTGGAATCATTCCTCCGGTTCCCAGTAAAGTGACTTTCATTGTTTTTTCTCGAGCTCGAATAAAAAAATAAGAAGCAACCCAAAAAACTATTTCTTAGAGCATAGCTGAAGGAATAGCTGACCGCCGTTATTGGATCGTTTCCCCCGGATTCATAATCACAATTTTCACCTCCGGCATCTTTTTCATCAAATCTTTGAATTTTTCCGGTGTGCCGGTGAAAACCGGGAAGGTTCCGAAGTGCATAGGGATTACATACTGAGGTTTTACGAACTCACAGGCTAAAACAGCATCTTCCGGTCCCATTACATAATGGTCTCCGATGGGTAAAATAGCCAGATCTGGTTTGTATATATTTCCGATAAGTTTCATATCTCCAAACAGACCGGTGTCTCCGGCATAGTAAACTGTAAACCCGTTTTTAAATCGAATTACGAAACCAGCCGCTTCTCCAGTGTAAATTATTTGATCACCTTCGGTGATGGAAGAGCTGTGAATGGCATGAACCATGGTAATCCGAGTCTCTCCAATTATCACTGTTCCGCCTTTGTTCATCCCCACATTTTTTTCTTCACTAAAACCCTTCAGCGCAAGATATTGAGAAATTTCGTGGATGGAGATTACTGTGGCACCAGTTTTATTGGCTATCTCAACTGTATCGCCAAAATGGTCCGCGTGTCCGTGAGAAATCAGGATGTAATCCACCGGGCCCAAATTTTCAGAGCCAACAGGCGCCTGGGGATTGTCTTTTATCCAGGGATCAATAAGGAAGTTGATACCTTCGAGGGAAACTAATTTAAAACCGGCATGTCCTAAAAAGGTGATAGATACTTCTTTATCGAAGATTTTAGCAAACATTCTGGCTTCCTTTCATTTGATCGCAAAAAAGGTCCAAAGGAAATCGCATTATATTTGTCGGACTTCTTTTATGGTGGAGGCTACTGTTTCCTCCATTATCCTTCTAATTTTTTTCAAAGTGCTTTCATCTCGAGCTTCAAAACGGAGCACCAGAATAGGCTGAGTATTAGAGGCTCTTACAAGTCCCCAGCCTCCATCAAACAGCACCCTTGCTCCGTCGACGTCAATAACCGAGTACTCTTTTTTGAATGTCTCGATTAACTTCTGCACCACTAAAAATTTTATTTCATCACTGCACTCTGTTCTGATTTCCGGGGTTGCTACGGTAATAGGGATGCCCGAAAGAAGCTCTGACATTTTTTTATCGGTATGAGAAAGAATTTCCAGAAGCCGCGCTCCCGCATAGATGGCATCATCATATCCATAATAACGATTGACAAAGAAGATATGACCGCTCATCTCTCCGGCTAATTGAGCCTTTTCCTCTTTGAGCTTTGCCTTGATAAGCGAGTGACCGGCTTTCCACATTATTGCTCTCCCTCCATTTTTTTCGATATCGTCAAACAGAGTTTGAGAACACTTTACCTCGGCAATAAAGGTAGCGCCGGGAACCTCTTTAAGGATAGCGCGGGAAAAGATTATCATCAACTGATCTCCCCAGATAATCTTGCCCTTCTCATCAATAACTCCTATTCGATCTACATCGCCATCAAACGCTATCCCCAGATCGGCTTTTTGTTTTATTACTGTTTCAACCAAGGTTTCCAGATTTTCCGGCAAGGTAGGGTCGGGATGATGATTAGGGAAATTACCGTCCATTTCACTGAAAAGCTCGGTTACGTTTGCTCCCAGTTTCCGGTAAAGAGTACCAGCTATTTCCCCTCCGGTTCCGTTTCCGGAATCGATTACTACCTTAAGTTTCCGGTCGCCCATCTTGAAAAAGTCCGGAACAGTTTTCAGGTAAGAAGGTATTATTTCTTCAGATATTAATGTTCCCTTTCCCTGCTCAAATTCACCCTTTTCGAACAGTTTTCTGAGATGCTGAATTTCTTCTCCGAAAATGGTGCGTTTGCCCAAGCAAACCTTAAACCCATTGTTGTCCGGCGGGTTGTGACTGCCCGTAATCATTACTCCCCCTTCTTCATTCGGAGTAAGCAGCGAGAAATAGAGGAGGGGGGTAGGAATGATACCGAGGTCGATGATGTTACAACCAGTATCCAAAAGCCCCTGGGAAAGTTGATTATGAAGGCGAGGGGAGCTTAACCGGCAGTCTCTACCCAGACGCACCCTGCAAATATTATTATGACGAAAATAAGTTCCCAGTGTTTTCCCGAGGGTATAGACAATTTCATCCGGAAAATCTTTATCAGCAATTCCCCTGATGTCATATTCACGAAATACAAAAGGATTAACCATGTATTAGCTCCTTATACTTATCAAAGAATTGAGTGCAGCCCTTTAGCCTTGATTTTCTCGATAACTTTTTTTATGTCTTGAGATTTTTTGATGTCTGCCACAAGAATAGCATCATCGACATTCACAATCACAAGATCTTTTAACCCCAATCCCACAACTGTCTGCGTTGATTGGTTAAAAACAAATGTTGAATTACTGTCAAGGAGCAGGTTGTTCCCCTGGACCAAATTTTTTTCATTATCCATTTCCTCCTGGCGTAGATTGTAAAGGGATTCCCAGCTTCCCACATCACTCCATCCAAAGTCTCCAGGAATTGTTAGAACAGGAGAGCTCGTTTTTTCCATCACCCCATAATCGATAGAGACAGATGGAAGCCCTTGATATACCGAGCGAAGCACATCCGAATAATGATCCTGACCCATAGCGTTTTCTATTTTTAAAAGACTTTTATAAATATCAGGCATGTGATGCTCTATTTCTTTAAGGATTGTATTTGGAGTGAAGATAAAAATTCCACTGTTCCAGAAATATTTTCCGCTTTTTAAATAGTGCAACGCATCTTTTTGATTTGGCTTTTCCACGAACTTTTTAACAGTGTAAACTTTAATCTTATCGTTATCGATCTTGTTAAAAACCGAGCCTCTTCGAATATAGCCATAACCGGTTTCCGGCCGGGTTGGGATGATGCCGATCGTAACGATGCTTCCCTCCTTTGCCAAGGCACAGCCAGTTAAAAGAATATTCCTGAACTCTTCTTCATTATTAATGAAGTGGTCAGCCGGGAGAACAACCATCGGGCTATCGGCAATCCCCTTTTTTCTTAAATAGATAGCAGCTAATCCAATAGCCGGGGCAGTGTTGCGACCGTGAGGCTCTTCCAGAAGTACCAACCGGGTTTCCCCTAAGAGTTCCTTTTGAATTATACTTTGCTCTTCGTTACCGACAATAATAATCTGTTCTTCTCGACAGAGCGGTTTTATTCTTTCTAAAGTCTGTTCGATCATTGTTTTTTGGCCAATGATGTTCAAAAATTGCTTTGGGCAATTAGTCCTGCTTAAAGGCCAGAATCTTGTTCCCGCCCCCCCGGCCATTACAACAGCATAGATGTTCATATAGTCCACCAATCTTATTGGTTGCTTAGCATAATAATGTCAACTTTCTATACCACAACCCCATATATTAAGTCCACCATGTTACTTGTTACCCCTCCCCTAATCATCCTCCAGTCGAACTATGTCATTTTCTCCAAAATAATCAACATATTGAATTTCAATAAAGGACCAAAGAATTTTTCCCGACATTACCGATACGATGAGCCGCTTGCCTGGGAATATCTATGGATTTTCCACTGAGGATAACGATTCCCTATCCCTCAACCACTACCCAGTGTTCAGCCCGCTTAAAATATTTCTGGTAGCTCAACCGGTTTCCCGGTTCAACAGTAATGCGTTTTACTTTGTAGCGAGATTCATCTAACAGAACCTCCCATTTACCCCAGGGGGAAAAAGCGTGCTCAGCTCGGGGGTTTTTTCTGACCGGATTTTTTTTATACACCTGAAAATATCCTTTTATTATTGATGATTTTTCTACCGATTAGTTGATGCAACCTGTCTGCGTGCGTCTGCCTGTGCTGGCACCTGTCTGCGTGCGGGCACGCACAGGCAGACGGCAGACAGGGACACGCAGACAGGCAGAAATATAATCGGCTTTCTCTTTCACATATGCTGTGAGAAGGTTGCTGATTTAAATTATCTATTTTTACCAATGGGGAGTGAAAGTCGAGATTATTGTTTCGAAAAATGGAAAAAGAACAGAAGATTTTTTTAATTCTCTCCAATGTCCAGAATTACTTTCAAGGTTTCTTCCCTCTTCGCAGCTTGAATAGCGCTAACTCCTTTTTCCAGGGGGAACCTTTCGGAAATAAGGGGAAGAACATCGATACTATTATTTTCTAAAAGACGGATAGCTGGCTGGAAAGGACCGCACCTTGAACCAATGATGGTTATCTCATTGATAACGATTGGGGCGAGATTAATTTTAGGCTGCTCTGCATAAGTGCTTTTCAAAACGATAGTCCCCTGCGGGTGAACTATCTGAAAGGCCTCCTTTAATCCAGCAGGTGACCCTGTGCATTCAATAACAACATCAGCTCGTTCCCGGCTTATTTCATCAATAAGACAGGTTCTTATTCCTTTTTGCTTTAAAATTTCTAATTTTGTCTGATGTTTTCCTACCACTAATACCTGAGCTCCGGTCAAATTAATCACCTGGGCGCATAGAAGACCAAGGTTTCCGTCACCAAGAACTATGATGTTTTCTTGAGGTTGAATATGGACTTGCTCCAGGATTTGCAAAGCAGCAGCTAAAGGCTCGACAAATATTGCCTGTTCTTCAGTAATCGAATCAGGAATTATATGGATATTTTCTATCGATAAGCTGACATATTCAGAAAATACACCGTTTTTATTTTTTATTCCCAATACCAAACGATTTTCACAGTGAGATGGGATTCCCTTCAGGCAGTAGATACAAGTACCACAAGAAATATTGATTTCTCCTACTACCCTTTTCCCGATGAGGTTCTGGTCAGGACTTTTTTCAACCTTACCCACAAACTCATGCCCTAATATGCCCTTGAAATCAAGATACCCTTTAACAATCTCCAGGTCAGTTTTGCAGATACCCGCTTTCATAACCCGAATAAGCGCTTCAAAAGGCTTTCTTTCCGGAACCGGGTGGTTTTTGTCTAACCGAACTTTTCCGTCGTAGATTAAAGCTTTCACAATAAACCCTTATATTTCTTCCATACAAAAGATTTGAAAGATAACAATCCTGTAGATTGCTGGTGATAAAAAACACCAGAATTGTGATAGAAGATCGTATGATAAAAAAAGACGAAATTGCTGACTTATCAGCATTTTAGAAGGACTGTTTAAATCTAAGCTCCTTAACCCTTTTTCTTTTAGCCTCTCTCTGCTTCCGTTTCTTTTTTTCCGAGGGTTTTTCGTAAAACCTTCTTTTTCTAATCTCCTTAAAAAGGCCGTCCCTCAAGAGCTGGCGTTTTAAAGCTCTGAGTGCTTTTTCGATATCATTTTCGTAAACTTTTATATCCAAGATATTAAC
>JAGHDE010000155.1 GCA_021160085.1 Pseudomonadota bacterium
CTCAGTACCTGAGGAGCCCCTCTCACATGACAGGCAGTACCAGTACACACCGTTACCAGATGTTTACCCCTCGGTTTCAGGCTAAAAGCCTTGAAAAAAGTGGCCATACTCAACACCTGACTTAAAGGTACATCGACCTTCTCGGCTACCCTTTCTAAAGGCTCGGGAGGTAAATAATTATATTCTGTCTGAATATCCTGTAAGATTCCAATTAAAAAAGCCCGATCATTTCCATAACTGGCCAAAATCCTATTAACTTTTTCTAACATTTTTACCGCTCCTATCTCTCATTATACATCAACATAAATACCGGTTATCTCTAAATTCCACTTTAATCTATCAATCTCAATCTTTCGTACTTTCGCTTCTTGATGTCCAAAGAAATCTCATCAAAGGATCTAAAAGTCAACGCACCGGTGTGACAGGCATCCACACATGCCGGCTCTTCCCCCTGGTTCAGTCGATCAATACACATATCACATTTGATCATCTTCTTTCCCTGATACCGGTCAAGCCGGGGAACCCCAAAAGGACAAACTATTGTACACGTTTGACAGCCCACACATAAATCATTGTCTACAACTACCGGAACATCCATGCTGATTCTCTTAATTGCCCCGGTAGGGCAGGCAATCACACAAGGAGCCCCCTCACAATGATGGCACTGAAGGGGAACGGCAAATCCGGCATATTCTTCTATCTGTATCCTGGATTCAGCAGTAGGATCATCAAGCGCCTCGATAATATTCTTCGCTTCCGTATGGGCAAACGCACAAAAAAACTGACATCTTTTGCAGCTAACACATTTTTCCACATCAATGAAGATCATTCCCTTCATTACGTTGTCTCCTTATTGCTCCATTAATTCTCCAATCATTTCCCGAACCAGGTCTACTGCCTCTGGGTGTCTCATAATCATGACATCCCCTCCTGCCAGGATGTGAACCCAGGCAGTAATGGCTTCAATCAAAATTCCTCTCTTTTTCGCATTCCCCATTTTCGGATCTTCGGCTTCGGTTATACTTGCCTCTTTAATTTTCCAGGCATCTGGAGCTATATTGCAGATCATAGGCAACTGAAGTTTTTCATCTTGCTGGGTAAGGGCGGCCATTCGAATTCTCTCCATTACGGAATAGCTATATTCTATCCCATATCCCAGGGCACCAATTGTCGGGTCTATCAGCGTTTTTTCTTCGGTAACTCCTAAATCACCTAACAAAATATTTAATTGTTTCGCCAGATTTATATCAATGGAAGTGGAAGCGATTACTGTCTGCTGGTACCCGATGGCAGGAGCACCAATTTTTTTGTAGTTTCCTTCCACTACTGGCCCAATAATCAGGTTCTTTCCCTCACAGGCTTCAGCCACCATTCTTAAAACTTCCTCATCTTTTTCCACATTAGCGCAACCCCAGACAATCAAAGGAACATCAATAGCATCAGCCACCTTTTTAACCATTTCGGTCGCCTCTTCAGCGCCACGATTCATCCCATTTGGATTGGTACTAATAAGGCTTAGGGCAATTATTTCCGCTTTGTATTCCTCGATGGATTTTTTCGCCCAGGCAACTGGATCATCAAGCACATCCTGATAAGGTTCAATTAATGCTTCTGGCCACTCTTCTGGTGAAGAATCCAGAACTTCCAGGGCAATCTTAGGAGGATTGGGCATCTCTCCTTCAAACAGATAGAAAGGATAGGCTGATTCTCCACTTATTTTAACTGCCTTATCCCCTTTACCCAAGATTGTCTCTTTTATTTCTCCGGTATAAGCTATTTTAGAAATTTCAAAAGCCATTATTTTTTTCCTCCTAATTTTTTGTTTTCTCTAAACGATTGGCGTTAGAATTTTAAGCTGGCTTTTTCCTCTTTTCGCTACCATACCAATCCTTGCTATACCAGTACCTCTCCCCAGTTTCTATATACTTTAACATTTCTTTTCTGTTTGTCATCTTCTCCCGCCATTTTCCCATTTTCACATCTTCCGGCTTCCCTTCCTCAAAAGTAGCTCCTAAAACTTTTACCTTTCCCCGCCCAAAAGCCTCTTTCTCTTCTGTTTTGTATTCCATTTTCTTTTCTCCTCTATTTATCTTCGGTTAAACTATTCCCCTGCATTCTTGGCTGCCTTAACTGTATTCATCATCAGCATGGTAATAGTCATTGGACCAACACCTCCGGGAACCGGGGTAATAGCACCGGCTTTTTCTTTTACCGCTTCAAAATCGACATCACCACATAGTTTTGCCTTGCCCGATTCGGTCTTACCGATCCGGTTAACACCAACATCGATGACCACTGCTCCCTCTTTTACCATGTCAGCGGTTACTGCCTTGGGTTTGCCAGCAGCAACAATTAAAATATCAGCCCTTCGAGTATGTTCTTCCATATTCTTTGTCCTGGTATGACAGACGGTAACCGTGGCATTAGCGCCTTCTTGTTTTTGAATAAGGATATTAGCTATCGGTTTACCCACGATGTTACTGCGTCCAACCACTACGACCTCAGCCCCTTCGGTTTTAACTCCCGTCCGGATCAGCATCTGCTGTATGCCCGCGGGGGTACAGGGAAGATAATCGGCTTCCCCGATCATTAGCTTTCCTATATTTACCGGATGAAATCCGTCAACATCTTTTTTGGGGTCGATGGCGTAAAGAATCTTACTTTCGTTAATATGTTTGGGGAGCGGGAGTTGAACTAAAATCCCGTGGATACTCGGATCATTGTTGTATTTATCAATTAATTCCAAAAGGTTCTCTTCGGATATGTCTTCCGGCTGATTATCCTGAATCGAGTAGAACCCTAAATTTTTTGAAGTCTTCTGTTTTGCAGTTACATAACTAATTGACGCGGGATTTTCTCCTACCAGGATAGTAACAAGACCCGGCGTTATACCATATTTTTCTTTCAAGTTTTCTACTTCTTTTTTGAGTTCTTCCCGTATTTCCTTAGCTATCTCAGTTCCGCTGATAATTTTTGCTGCCATGACTAACCCTTTCTTTTATAGTGTTTTATCCAAAATCTTTCCTAACTCCCTGACTGAGGGTGAAGATTCTGGTAAATTATAGGTAGGTTTTCCTTCCAAATCTGATTGAAAGATGTTTTCGTCAAAGGGGACAAAACCGGCAATCTCAATTTCAAGTCGATCGGCCTCTTTCTTAAGGCTTGGATTGATGCCGTCTTTAACTTGGCTCAGCAAAACTTCCGATCTTGAGATAGAAAGGTTCAACTTCTTAATGAGGTCCAGAATTCGACGGGCCGCCTGAAGACCCCGGATGCTGGAATCTGAGATAACAAAAAGAAGGTCGATATCATGGGTCGTCAGTCTACTGAAATGTTCCATCCCGGCTTCATTATCAATTATTACATAGTTATAATTTTGGGTAAGCACATCAATACACTTGCTGGCTAATGCATTGGCCACACAATAGCAACCCTGTCCTTCGGGTAATCCCATCACCAATAGATCATAGTGTTCAGTTTCCACCAGGGCTTCTTCGGCTTTCATCTCGAACCAGATGTTTTTTGTTATTCCCGGAGGCACATCGGTGCGTAATTTCTCCCGCACTCCCCCAATAGTTTGCTCGTATTTGACCCCCAGAACCTCATTAAGATTGGCATTGGCATCCGCATCTACCGCAAGAATAGGTCCCTTTCCCTTTCGGAGCAGATAGCCGAGGATCAATCCAGATATTATTGTCTTTCCGGTTCCTCCTTTTCCGGAAACAGCGATTCTAAATCCCAAAACACCCTCCCTCTATTTAAACAATTCAATGCATCAAAATCCAGTAACAAAAGTTTTGCTCTCAGCATTTTCCATTACTTAAAATAGACCGGTCACCTTTCCAGTATCAACATCCACATCAACCCTTCTTAAGGCTGGGTCAGAGGAGGTTCCTGGCATTAGACTGATGGTTCCAGCGCAGGGGCACAGGAATTTTGCACCTGAATAGATCAACACATCTTGTATCGGCAAGACCCATCCTTTTGGAACCCCTTTTACTGCCGGATCATGGGTCAAACTTAGATGGGTTTTTACCATCATGGTGGCAAAATCATCGTACTTGGAATCGCCTTCCAGCATTTTTGCCTTTTTCTCGGCATCCGGTAACCATGAAACTCCATCCGCACCGTAAACTTCCTTTGCAATTAACTCAACGCGGTCGCGCAGTTTAGTTTCCAATGGATACAGAAATTTGAACTCAGTCTCATCTTTACAGGCATCAATGACAGCATCAGCAAGCTCTAAGGCACCATCTCCGCCCTTGGCCCAATGCTCAGACTTGGCACAGCGTGCTCCCGCAGCTTCTGCCGCTTTTCTGACCATATCTACTTCAGCATCGGTATCGGTATGGAAGCAGTTGATACAGACCACCGGATTCATTCCTGACTTGCGGATAGTATTGATATGATGTACCATATTTTCCAAACCTTTTTCCAGCAAGCCAAGATTTTCATTTTTGTATTCATCCGGGAGCGCCAGACCGGCCACAACCTTTGGTCCGCCACCGTGCATTTTGAGAGCGCGGATGGTGGACGTCAAAACGGACACATGGGGTTTCAGGCCACTGTACCGGCATTTTACATTCCAGAACTTTTCAAAACCTATATCGGCCGCGAAGCCGCTCTCGGTGACGTGGTAATCGAACATTTTGAGACCAATACGGTCAGCAATGATCGAAGACTGGCCTACCGCGATATTTGCAAAAGGCCCGGCATGTACCATGCAGGGTTGATGCTCGACCGTGCTCATCAAAGTCGGGTTAATAGTATTGCGCATCCATGCGGTCATGGCGCCCCCGACTTCCAGATCACCAGTAGTCACTGCCTTCCCACTCTTGTCAAAGGCTACGGTTATATTGCCCAGACGCTCCCTAAGGTCGGCCAGATCCCTCACAATAGAAAGAATTGCCATACATTCGGAACCCACCGCAATACCAAATTTGGATTGCATGGTAAATCCGTCAAAACGTCCGCCGATACCTATGATTATATTTCTGAGACTCTGAGCACAAAAATCAATAACCCATCCCATTTCCACCCGGGTGGGGTCAATATTGAAACGGCGCATTTTTGTAAGTCTGTCAAGTTGCTCGTCATTGTAGTTACGTTCATGTTGCATCCTGGCGGTAAGGGCTACCATGGCCAGGTTATGGGCATTCATAATATCATTGATATCGCCGGTGAGACCTAAAGAAAACTCGGTCATTGGGATGAGAAGAGCATTACCGCCACCCGCAGCACTCCCTTTGATGTTCATGGTCGGACCGCCGGATGGCTGCCTGAGACATCCCCCCACATTTACACCCCGTTTGCCCATACCTTCCATTAGGCCAACCGAAGTCGTGCTCTTCCCCTCACCAAGAGGAGTCGGCGTGATAGCCGTAACCTCAATGTATTTTCCATCGGGTTTGTCCTTAAGGCGATTAATTATCTTTAAAAAATCAAGC
>JAGHDE010000016.1 GCA_021160085.1 Pseudomonadota bacterium
GATATATACAATATAAGATAAAATAATCAGATCAATATGGCCCGCAGCCTCAGCCGACATGAAAAATCCTGCGATCCATTTTGTCAGAGGAGCTCCGGGAATCAAAACAAAACTCGTAATCCCCCAGCTCAAAACCGCTGCTATGGTTATAACAAAGGTCACCGCACAGCCCATTCCCAGTGCCATGGGTATTTTTCGGGATACCCCGATAAAAGGGCAGATTCCAACAAAATAATGCAACACAAAATTATTGATCAAAGCGGCGCTTATTGCGATAAAAACAATCTCTATCAGATAATCCATATTTTTATCCTCAACTACTTCTCGATTTTTTCGACTTGTAGGAATCTATCCAGTTAATTACTCCCAGAAGCAGTCCTAAAGTGAGAAAAGCTCCCGGCGGAAGGATCATAATGACCCAGTCCGGCCAAGCGGTTGGCAGTACCCGCAAGCCAAACAGCATGCCGGTTCCCAGGATTTCGCGTACAACTGCGATGCTGGAAAGCGCTAAGGCAAAACCCAGGGATTGACCAATTGCATCTGAGGCAGCGGCAAACACCGACTGTTTGGAAGCGCAAACCTCACACCGACAGATAATTATGCAGTTTACAATGATGAGCGGAATATAAGGTCCGAGGGTCTTGCTCATCTGATACACATAAGCTGCCAGGAAACGATCTGCCAGAGTTACAAATGTTGCGATCGTCAGCGTAAAAATTACGATCCGTAAATGGGGCTTGAGCAGGTTTCGAATCAAACTTATAAGAACATTGGCCCCGAGAAGCACGAAGGCCACCGCGACGGACATCGTAATAGCGGGTTTCAACCCGTTGCTTACCGCCAATACCGGGCAAAGCCCCAACAGCTGACGATATACCGGATTTTCGGGTAATATGCCTTGAATAAATCTTTCCAGTGGGGTTGGTTGATCAGCCATTTTTTATTTAACCTTCAGTATGTTAGCGGATAGTGGCCCCCGAAGGTCACTTGCCGCCTTATTGATTATACTGGTAATGCTTTCTGATGAAATTGTTGCCCCGGTGACCGAATCGATTTCGTTTGAAGCTTTTGCTCCTTTTTTGACCACCACCAGCGGCTGAATAATACCCTTTTTCGCAAACTGCTTACGCCACTTTTGGGTGATGATCTTGTTTCCTAAACCAGGAGTCTCTTTTTGGTCCAGCACAAAGAGGCCGGTGATGGTTTCTATCGTAGGATTAAAACCGATCAGGAGTTCTATTTTGTCTGCATATCCCTGTCCCGCGGTCTTGACCACCCAGCCGGTTGTCGCTCCATTTAATGTGGCCTTATAGACGCTGTAAAAGATCTTTCGGTTTCCTTTTTCAACCACAATTATCTGGGGCTCAACAACCAGATTTTGATTTTGTTCAGCTGCCTTTTGAGCCCCGGCAGTTCCCAATATAAGTTCAGGCACTTTTTGCAGGGTTTCGTTTAACTTGTTTTGCTCAATTACCGGTCCCAGAGTTAACTGAACTGCGGCCAGGGATGCTCCAAAGCAGAGGGCTAAGACGAGGACCAACCATGCTTGCCCGATATTGGTATTTTTCAGGCGTTGAAGCAGACCCGAGGTCTCGAGTTTTGGAGGTTCTACAGGTTTCATAATTCTTACGGTTCTAATAGTTTGCCCAAAGGTCGTGGGATTGTCCAATTATTGATAAGCGGTGTTAATGCATTCATTAAAAGTACCGCGAACATTACTCCCTCCGGATACCCGCTGAACAAACGGAGAAGCATTATAAAAGCTCCGACGCCTGCTCCAAAGATGAATTTGCCTCTGGTTGTTAAAGGGCTGGTAACCGGATCGGTAGCAATAAAAAAGGCTCCAAAAAGAAGTGCGCCCCCAAACATATGATGCAGGACGGTCCACTCAAGCTGAGGATTTATCAGATTCACGATTCCTCCCAAGATCGCGGTAACAATAATCACGCTGGCGGGAATTTCCCACGAAGCGGTTCGGCGGATACAGAGATAAAAACCGCCAATAATAGAGGCTATGGCACTGGTTTCCCCGAGAGAGCCGTTGCTTAATCCCCAAAACAAATCAGAGAGGGGAGCTATAATTCCGGCCTGCTTAAAAACAGTCATCGGGGTTGCCTGAGTAATCGCATTTACTGCGCTGGTGACATCTTCGTAGCCCGAAGCTCCCAGAGTACTGGCAAAAGCGAGCATAACGAAAGCCCGGCCAACCATTGCGGGGTTGAAAATATTCATTCCCAGACCGCCAAAAATTACCTTGCCTATTCCAATAGCCACAAAAGATGCAATAACTCCCACGTACCATGGAGCGGTTCCGGGAAGTGACAGAGCCAGAATTAATCCGGTCACCGTGGCAGAATAGTCATTAAGGCTGAAGGGTTTATTGCGCATCTTCATAAAAAGCGTTTCAGCGGTTAGGCAACTCGCAACGCAGATAAATAGTTGTTTTACTGCGTACCATTGAAAGACATAGAGGGCGGTTAGGATCACCGGCAGGAGAGCGATAATAACATCAAGCATCATCCGCTGGGTGGTTAGAGACGAGCTGGACAGATGAGGCGAGGGAGCCACTTGAACAGCCGACCCACTCGCTTTTTGTACTGATTCCGTTTTTTGTTTATTTTCAACCATATAAATTTTATTTAGTGGTTAAATCGTTCAAATCATACAAGCTATTTATTTTGATTTTGCGCGGCTAAGATTTTACCCGTTCGAATGAGCTGCACCAGAGGAATACTGGCAGGACAAATATAAGCACATGCACCACATTCAAGGCAGCCCATAATATTATACTTGTCAGCTAATTCCAAATTTTTGTATCTGGCCGCGGCAGCCAATTTGGTTGGCACGAGATTCATGGGGCACACATCCACACACCGTCCGCAACAAACACAAGCAGTTTCATCTGCCTTTCGGATATCTTCATGCGTGAGGATTGTTAACCCGCTTGTGCCCTTGGTGATCGGCGTGTCAGGATTGGCAAATGCAAACCCCATCATAGGGCCTCCGGCAATCATTCTGGCCGCATCTTTTGTTAGCCCGCCGCAGTAGTCGATTAACTCACCAAAGCTGATACCAATAGGAACAAAAAGATTTTTCGGCTGGGTAATTCCGGCTCCACTAACACAGACAACGCGGTGGGTCAGTGGTTTGCGCCTTATAACCGCTCCGGCTATGGCCGCTGCTGTACCCACATTGTTCACTGCTACGCCGATATCCAGAGGTAATCCCCCCAGAGGAACTTTGCGGTTTAGCACCGCCATAATCAATTGTTTTTCACCCCCCTGGGGATACTTGGTTTTGAGCACCGCGATTTTTACCTCAGTGCCTTCTGCTGCCTTGCGTAATACTTCCACCGCCTTCGGTTTGTTATCTTCAATTCCAATGATTACTTTTTTGGCTCTGGTTGCACGCCCTATAAGTAAAGCACCGGTAATAACCGGGCCGGGAGTTTCTATCATCAATCGGTAATCTGAGGTCAAATAAGGCTCGCATTCGCAACCGTTAATTAAAACCGTGTCAAGAGGTTTTTTGTCGTTAGGCATTAGTTTTACATGCGTGGGGAAAGCTGCTCCGCCCAGACCCACAATACCGGCATCATGGATGGCATCGACAATCTCCTTAAGGTCATAATTTTCCAAACCATCCGTGGGCCACTCACCTCCCAGAATCTCATCCCATAAAGCTTGCCCGATAATTTGGTTCCCCTCGGATTTGATGGGTATGGCTTGTATACGTCGCGCCGTGGGCAAAGTCGTTACCGCCATCTTCCCAACCTTGCCGGAAATAGATGCGTGCAGGGGAGCAGAGACAAAAGCACTGCCTTTGCCAACCATTTCACCGTAAGAGACGTCCTGTTTGGGTTTGACAATAGGTTCGCAAGGAGCACCGATATTTTGCCATAACGGGAGCAGCACTTTGTCGGGGGAGGGCACCACTTCAATAGGTGCTTCAGCAGCAAAGCTTTTTCTTTCCGGCGGATGGACACCATGGGGAAAGCTTCCCCTCCCGGAAAATATTTTTAAGGATAACCCCATATTTTCTCCTGGCAATGCAAGACCTTTTAAGAACAGGATTTTTCAACGCTCAGAACACTTCTTTATTATTTTTCAAAACCCGGTTTTAGCTTTGGGAAAAGGTCGGAAATTAATACCGAATGAATGCTCATTCATTTTACGATATATTAAACCTTCCATCCTTTGTCAACAGGTTTTTTCAAGATATACCAAGTTTTTTTACAATATTTTTTTAATTTCTTCAACTGTTTCTTTGCTGTTGATAGAAGCTATGTTTTTGAGCAGACCTTCCTTTTCATAAAAGCCGGTGAGGGGAGCTGTTTTTTGATTA
>JAGHDE010000180.1 GCA_021160085.1 Pseudomonadota bacterium
CTGATTCTCCGGAAACAATCCAAAAGCGGATCAACAGGTCCTGCGATGAAATCACTCAGGCAAAAAAATACAATTATATCATAACTAATAAAGTTTTTAATGAGGCGGTTCAGGTGCTTCAGTCCATCATTGTTGCCGAAAAACATCGGGGCGAGCGATAATTATGTTATCAAAGGAACTTGAATTTAAAAAGAAGCTTATTGTGGCTTTAGACCTGCATGATCTTTTAGAAGCTCAAATCCTGGTAAAACAACTGAAATCCTATGTAGGATTTTTCAAGGTGGGCCATCAACTTTTTACCCGCTATGGTCCCGCAGCAACAAAAATGATTCAGGATGAAGGGGGAGAAATATTCCTTGATTTAAAATATCATGACATTCCAAATACTGTTAAGTTAGCTGTTAATGCTGCGGTTTCTTTAAAAGTAAACATGCTAAACTTTCATGCCCTGGGAGGAAGGGCCATGATGGTAGCGGCGGTTAAATCATCCCAGGCTGCTGCCAAAGAACTGCATCTCTCACCTCCGGTCCTGCTGGCAGTAACAATCCTTACCAGTCTCGCCGACCCTGATTTAATTGAGCTTGGCATCTCATCTTCTGTTTCGAAGGAGGTTCAGAGTTTAGCCCGGATGGCCTACGACGCCGGCGTCAATGGAGTGGTTGCTTCCCCGCAAGAGATTGCCATCATTCGGGAGGTCCTGCCGGATAATTTTTTAATCGTTACTCCGGGGGTAAGATTAAAAGATTCGAAAGGTGATGATCAGAAACGATTTCTCACTCCTCGAGAGGCCTTGCAGGCGGGAGCCGATTATATAGTGGTCGGACGGCCGATCGTAAAAGCCCCCGATCCTGTTCGGGCAGCTCATGAAATCTTACATGACATGTCGTTATCCTTAGCCTGATCTTTTTCCCCGACATCACTGATGGAAAAAATAATTTTTGGCATCCACCCGGTTCTTGAAGCCCTGAAAGCCCAACCCGCTCAGTTTATCCAGATTTTTTTGCCTCCAGGAACTCTTACCGAAAAAAGAAGGCAGATTTATTCCCTTGCCCAACAGAACAACATTAAGGTTCAGTTTGTTCCCCGCGATCGGTTTGATGCTTTGGTGGGCAAAGAAAATCACCAGGGAGTGGTGGGAATAATCTCTCCTTATGTTTACCAGCCGTTAGAGTCTCTTTTGAAAAAGTGGAGAACCTCCCGGGAAAAGGCCCTTTTTTTAATATTGGATGGCATAGAAGATCCTCGAAATTTCGGGGCAATCATTCGAACCGCCAACACTGCAGGCGCTCATGGTATTATTGTTCCCAAACATCGATCCGCCCCCTTAAACGAAGTTGTTGCCAAGACTGCCGCCGGAGCCCTGGCCCACACCCCAGTCTGCAGAGTTCAAAACCTTGCTTCGGTTATAAAAATTTTGAAAAAAGAAGGGGTTTGGATTGTGGGAACCGCCGAAGACGCCGAACAGTCGCTTTATTCTTTCGATTTTAAATTGGATTTGGCCGTTGTTATTGGAAGTGAGGGAAAAGGAATGCGTTCGCTCGTTAAAAAAGGGTGTGACTTTCTCGTTTCTATCCCGATTCGGGGAGAGATCGGCTCATTAAATGCTTCTGTGGCTGCTTCGGTGGTGCTTTATGAAATAATCCGCCAGCGCCACTACGGTTAAATTTTTCCCTCTAACCAGACAACTATCTTTTTGGTCACTGTTTCAATCGCAAGATGACTGGTTTCAACTTCAAAATCAGCCGCCTTCTTATACGCAGGAATCCTTTCCTGGAGCACTTCTTCAATTTCTTCCAAAAAAGATCTGTTTCCAGTAAGAGAGGGCCGATCAACACTGTTTCTGATTCGGTTTGCTATCGTTTCCGAATCTGCTTTCAGCCAGATTATTATTCCGTTTTTACGAAGAGTTTTAATATTTTTAGAACAAGCAACCACCCCGCCCCCCGTATCTATTACTGTTTGGTCCTTTTTGCTTACCCTCCTGACTATTTTCGACTCCAAGTCCCGAAAAAAATCCCAGCCCTTCGTTTCAACAATTTCCGGTATAGGCATACCGGCTTCGGCAACAATTTCTTCATCCAGGTCTGCTTTGGGCCAATTTAGCCAGGCTGATAATCTGTCGGCCACTGCCGACTTTCCGGTCCCTCGATATCCGATAAGAACTATATTCATAATAAAATCAGTTGAAGAAAAGGGTTCAAGGATTCCAGGAGTCAAGGGTTCAAGGGTTTGTTTTATAAAGATTTTATCAGCGCTTTTAATATTTTTTCGATTTCGGTTTTGTCGCCTAAGAAAAAGTTAGCGTTCGGCCAAATGATCCAAAACTACCTTTCTCATGACCTCTTCCGGAGCCTTTTCCCCGGTCCAGTGCTCGAATTGAACCACCGCCTGATTTATAAACATCTCCATCCCTGAAATCGTATCACAACCAATCCTTTCGGCTTCCTTGATAAGCCTCGTTTTTGGCGGGTTGTAAACAACATCAAAAACAAGTTGTTCTTTTCCAAGAAAGTCATCCGGTACCGGGCTTTTATCTGTATTGGGATACATGCCGATGGGAGTACAGTTAATTAAAATATCAAATTTCGGTATTTTACCCCAAAAAGCACCCCCTCCAATTACTTCTCCTTGAATAGTGGCTTCGGTTACCCCTCTTAAATCATTAACAAGACAATTAATTTCTTCTTTTATAATGCCCCCAATATGCAATTCCTTTAACTGGCTGCTCATTGCCAAGGCAAAGGAAATGGCCCGGGCAACCCCCCCCGCACCCAAAACAAAGATGCTTTTCCCATTAAGGTCGACCCTGTGATCCTGGAGGGCTTTTAGTGCCCCCATTCCGTCGCTGTTAAAACCTTTCAGCTTTCCATTCTGGTTCACTATTGTGTTGATAGAACCAATCTTTCGCGCCACTGGGTCAAGGCTGTCCATATGCTCAACCGCTCTCACTTTATGCGGGATGGTGATGCTTGCCCCCTGAAAATTAAACGCTTTCATTCCTTTTATTGCATTTTCAAAATCTCTGTCTTTTACCTGAAAGGCAAGATAAACAAAATTAATTCCCAGCGCTCTAAAGCTGGCATTATGAATAAGCGGAGATAATGAATGCCCTACCGGGTCCCCAATCAAAATACAAACCTTTGTTTTTGCATTAATTTGTTTCATAATCTTTTGTCTTTTGAGGGCTCCTTTTGACCCTTGCATAGTTTGTCGAAGTACAATGCTAAAAATTTAGCCTCAAACAGCATAAAAGTCAATCTATAACCCCGGCAAAGCTGATTAAATTTTACAAAAAACAACAAAACAAGCATAGTTGCTTACCCGGTCAACGAGCAAACATCAGCCCCGATATGATTTTTCCTTTTTTAAAAAAGTCGTTTTTGACTGTTCAGGGGTTCTAAAAGCAGACCATCCGTGATATGTTTGTGCTCAAATCAAATCCAAAGAGATTAAATTTTATGCTGATCGAAAATTTCATAACCTGCTTTGCGCGTAAAAAAAACTCCACCTATCTGCAATTTTCTCCCGCGACGTCTTTATCAATCCCGATTAGTAAAGAAGACCATGCGCCACTCCTTCTCTATCTGCATGTTCCTTTTTGCGAAGAGCTCTGTCCTTATTGCTCGTTTAATCGAGTGGTCTTTAAGGAAGCTCTGGCAAGGGAGTATTTTGCTGCTTTGCGTAAAGAGATTAACCTCTACAAAAAACAAGGCTATAATTTTCAATCGCTCTACGTGGGGGGCGGAACCCCAACCATTTTAATCGATGAGCTTGGGCATACGCTAAAATTAATAAAAGAGCTCTATGGAGTCGCTGAAATTTCGGTTGAGACAAACCCAAACCATCTTAACGAAAAAAACATAAAAGTCTTAAAAAATGTCGGAGTTAATCGTCTTTCTGTTGGGGTGCAAAGCTTTGATGACGATCTCCTAAAGGCGATAGAACGATACCATAAATATGGAAGCGGCCAGGATATTGTTGCGCGGCTCCGCCATACTCAGGGAGTTTTTGACACCCTTAATGTGGACATGATCTTTAATTTTCCGATGCAGACAATAGCCATGTTAGAAAAAGATCTCTCCACCATTATAGAATTGGGCGTGGACCAGGCAACCTACTATCCCTTAATGGTGTCTGCCTCAACCCAAAATGCGATCAAAAAAAAGCTGGGTCAAGTTGATTACAAACAGGAAAAAACTTTTTATAAAAAAATTACTCAGATGCTCTCCCCTCATTATCAGGCCTCTACTGCCTGGTGTTTTTCCAAAAACAACACCATGATTGACGAGTATGTTGTAAATTTTGAGGAATATGCCGGTCTGGGCAGTGGTTCTTTTGGATATTTAGATGGCTGTGTATATGCCAACACCTTTGACATCCAGGAGTATATTAACCGCCTGAACAATGGCATTCTGCCAATAGCCGCCAAAAAAGATTTCTCAATCAAAGAACGGGCGCGTTATGATTTTTTAATGAAGCTTTTCGGCTTGAAGCTTGATTTAAAACAACTCGGCAAAAAAACAAAAGGAAGCGTCTATTATTACTTGTGGCCCGAGATTCTCTTCTTCTTGATTGCGGGAGGGTTAAAGAAAAGGGGTAAAGAGCTTGTCCTTACCAAAAGGGGGCAATATTACTGGGTTGTCATGATGCGCGAATTTTTTATCGGGGTTAACAACTTTCGGGATTTTTGCCGGTTCAATTTAAACCCCAAAAAAAATTGACATCCAAAAAAGCATGTGATAAAAAAATAATCTTTGGGGCTGTGGCTCAGCTGGGAGAGCACTTGACTGGCAGTCAAGGGGTCAGGGGTTCGATCCCCCTCAGCTCCACTAATAAAATCAAAAGGTTACAGATTCAGGTCTGTGGCCTTTTTTGTTTCTGCTTACCATAGAACGATTTTTAAAATCACAATAATTGACCGTATATAATAGCCTCATATTTATCTTGTTCCAGGATATAGTATGTGCCGGTGGCAGTAGTGCATATTTTCTTTTCATTGTTTACAAGTTCTGCTACCATTTTTATTTTTGCCCCCTCCTTAGAAAGCACATGACAGGTAACTTTTAATTTTTTCCCTACAACATATGCAGGTTTTGCGAATTTGATATTCAACCCAGAGGTAACAGCCATTTTTTTTGTGAAAACATAACATGTCCATCCCATTATTTCGTCAAGAAGGCCCATTTGAATTCCACCATGAAGTATTTTGCCTTGGCCAATAAAATATTGAGCTGGTAAATACTCTGTATATACCTCCTGTTTTGTTTCATCCCAATAGAATTTCAATTTCAATCCTTCTGAGTTGTCACTTCCACAGAAAAAACAATTGTTATCAGGGTAGGGATTAGCTATTTCTACTTTCATTAACTGCTCCTTGCTTTCGTTCTTTAAAAATTTGCCCATTTTTACGGATAGCGCCACGGATGGCGGCGAAAGCGTACTAAAACTTCATAACCGTATCTATCTCTTTCATAATTCTGTCAGTCTCGGCAAGCGCTACAATGATTTTTTGGTAATGCAGAATATCATCAACTGACAACTCTCTACCCTTGCGATCTTTTAACCATTTCTGGGCAGGCTGATAACCGCCGATGTAAAACGTCCAGGTAGTTTCCGGGACGTTACCAAAATACTGATCTTTATTGATATAGACTTTGCCATCATTATATTGAGGCTTTTCAACAACATTATTTCCATCGACCGGGTATGCGGTAATGAAATTTTCAACCACGGGATTTTCTAATAGATGGATTGTTCGCAGTTCTTCACCCAGTTTAACCAACTGCCGGAACGTTTTTTTGTTTTCAGGATATGGAATACGAGGGAAATCTATTTTTAAAAACTCTTTGTATTTTTCTCGATAACTTGGGGAATGTAATACCGCATAAATATAATCCAAAATATCTATCGGGGCAAAAGTTTCTTCAGTTTCTTCTTTTTCGTTGGTAAAAGTTAAACCAATTTTTGAGGCAATATCATCAATGATCTCCATGTTCATGTTAGGAGTACGTTTTTGATTGCCGTCTATAGAC
>JAGHDE010000095.1 GCA_021160085.1 Pseudomonadota bacterium
CCTTAAAAGTCAGAATAAGAGCCCACTCTTTCTCAGTCAATCTTGACTGACCGAGGTTGAACTCTTCCACAAAATAATAGGACCCTTTCTCTGCATCCTTGTAAATGGGGAAGCCTACCTCATTTATTAGCTTCAGATCTCTCTGAACACTGCGAACAGAAATTTTGAATTTTTCAGATAGATTCGTTGGGGAAACATTTTTTCTGGCATTTAACATATTCAATACGGAAAGGAGCCGGAAAATCCTCTTATCATAGTTTTTTACAGCCATAGAAATAAGCCTTTTTAAATAAGTTGAGGTGGTATTTAAAAAATTCTAAAACTCCCAAAAGAATTTGTCAAGCGAAACGACACAATGCTGTCGCAATAGTATGATTAACTGAATTTCAAACAATCATGAAATCTAATGAAGTAAAACATAAAACAACAATATTTCCATGAAACAAGATTCTAAAATAGATCGTCGTCGATTCTTAGGGATAACATCACGCGTAAGTGCTACCGCCTGTTTACCTACCTTCTTTCGTGATACTGCTAATGACCATCGGGACAAAAGCAACGAATATATAGAAGCTATTATTAAAATCATTGATGAATTGGAGGGATGGGAATATGGCGATTCTCCGGAGAAAGAGGAAATTGAAAACATAATCTATGCATTTAATCAAATCAGACCGAGGAACCATCAAGAGCTAACTTTTGTGGGTCCTCTGGAGAATCTGTGGGTCCAAAGTCCCATTTTTCCATTTAACCATGTAATATCGCACAATAAAACATCAAAATATCGCTGTCTTTTTTAGTAACAATATCTGTTGTTTTTGTAAAATTTAAATTCCTTCAATTTTCGGCATAATTTTCAATTTTACATTGGAATACTGTTATTTGGCAGCCAAAAAAACGCGCTGTATCATTATGAAAATGCCTGTTTAATTTATCAGTAGAAAATTACCTTTATATTGTAGGGTCTTACAACACAGAGGTAAAAGACATTCTTTTGATCCTAATGATGATAATGTCTGGAATTTGCCGGTTAAAGTGTATTGATCAGTGATTTTTTTCAAAAGTCACGCGTTTTTACCCACAGATTCTTCGGAAGAGCCACTTTTATGTTTCTCTAAATTTCAGAAGCTATGTGAAATTCCGAGAGAAATCAGGAGACAGACGTCAGAATCCAGAACAATTTTTTTATTTTGACCACTGGCTACTGATTTCTATCTCTTCAAGTATTCGGTCATGATTTTTTCTGAAAGCAGTTACTCTTCCAGGTTAAGAATGGTTGCAGGAAGTTTAAGAATCCGCATAAAGATTCCCTTTGCCTTTCGTCCCAAAGATTGAAAGACCACCTGGTCTACCTCAGGCTTCTCAAAAGTACCGGTCACCTTGTAATAAGTGATTATGATTGCCCCCTCATCTCCCATAAGCACTGTTCCCAAGATGGGAATTTTCTCCACAATTTTATCCACTGTTTCTAAGGGCTGAACCGCTATTTCCATATCCAGGGTTTTGTTTTTTAGGTTGACAGCTCCTACCAGGTCCATCTTTATGGAAGGACTGTCTAAGAGGATTCCCTCAGTTTTGGCGATTCCGTTTTCAATCTGAAACTCACCTTGAATGGTATTGTAGTACAATCCTCGGGTTAAAAGCTTGGTGTAGTAATCCTTACTGAAAATCCGGTATACATTCAAGAGTGAAAATATTTTTGACAGGATAGCTCCCCTTTTCAAAATCCCATCTTCTACGGATAAGCGGACTGTTCCCTCTAAAGTTTTAATCCGCTCGGGGAAATCTTTTCCCTCTCCGGAGATGTCAGCATTTAAGGTTAGGGTCCCGGTCAAATTCTGCTTTTCCGGGGGGAATGCCTCCAGTAATTCCTCTATTGCTATGGCTTTGATTTCACTCTTGATAGAGAACTCTTCGTTCGTGCCGGGCCAAATGGGCAACCTGATCTCTTTTCCAATCCAGGAACCTCCCCGGGCCTCAAGCTTCAAGAAAGGAATAAGGGCCACACCATTCTGATACTTAATGCTGCCCGGGCTGTTTTGCCGGAAAGTATTTAGATTGACAAAATCAAAATTCCGGCAATTCCCGTTTTCTATTTTCAGAAAGGGAAAATTCAGCACTCCCTCATGGTAATTAACAGTGGACTCCAGGTTATCGAAGAGAATGTCCTTGTAGCGCCCTTTTTTTACACTCACAGAAATTTTATCCAGAGTATATTTGATTGACGGTTCTTTCTTTTCCAGGCTTGGAGGTTTGAAAAAATCTAAAAAATCGACAAACTCACCTTCAATATTGCCGGATATTACCGGGTAGCGCAGGTTATCCCACCTCCCGGAAAAGGAGAGTTCGGAGGAGTCTGCTTTAAGCTCAACATCAGAGAAAGACAGTCCTTTAGAGGAAAAGCCCATTTTGCCATTAATGCCGGTGAATGGCTGAGGCAAGGCAGGGAAAGAGAGGGAAAGGTCTTTTAATGTTGCGGCCCCGTTAAAATGAAATTTTTCTTTTCGGTAGCCCTGGCAGAAAAAATCTATTTCTATTGGCACCAAACCAGTTCCCTGGACCCCTTTCCAGGGGAAGAAGGCTGAGGTCAGGTCATTTATGACCGCAGCTTCAGATTCTACCCGCACCCTTATTTGAGATTGACGGGTGCGATAGTTTTCTATTTCACCATTACATATAACCGGTGAATTTGCCCAATAGCCATTGATATCGGAAAATGTTATCAGATAGGGAGTAAATCGAATGGTACCGTAAAAATCTTTTCCGGGTTTACGGAACGTCTTATAGTCAAAGTCGGCTTTAAGTAATTTTAAGCTTCCTCCAAAAGACAGAGAACCGGGGTCATTGATAGGGCCGGAAATGTCGAGCTTAAGAAGGGAACTGCCACTCATAGAGCTAAGTTTCATTAAACGTTTGCGAGCTGCGGGGGGAATTATATTGGAGTGGAGGAATTTGTGCAGGTCAAGAAGATCGAGTTCGCAATCAGCGGATAAATCAAGAAAGGCGAATTTAGAAAGACTGATTCTGCTTTGTTCAATTTTTGAATTACCAAACATTCCGGTAAGGTTGTTTATTACCATTTCATCGTTTTTTAAGCTGAGTTCACCACTTAAAGACTGAATCAGGGGAAAATCATCAGCGATTTTGAGTGAAAAATTACAAAAAGAGATGCTTCCGGCTACCGTTTTTGTGCTTTCCTCCTTGTGTTTAGAAGAAGAGCCGGGGAATTTTCCTGAATAGTTAAAAGAGAGTTTGGTGATTTCCCCTCCCTTAATATTGTCAGTCATTATGTTTCTTACCTTTTTAGGTAAAAATAAATGAGGTATATATGGTAATGCCGTCTGATAGTCGAAACTTTCCATTTCCCAGGCAGTCTCGAGGAAGGGGATATCGGTTTTGTCCAGCAGACATCTTCCGGTTACGGTTAATTCAGGAAGCCGGGCCTTAATATTGGTGAGGCTGATTTTGTTTTTATCCCCAACCCCTGAAAAACTTAGATGGGTTTTTTTTATCTTGATTTCTTCCTCAAAGATTTTATTGTTTTTTAAGGTCAGGTTAATAAGGTCCAATCCTACTGAAGTCTCAAAACTGTCACCTGAAAAGCCCTTAAAAGAAGCCTTTCCATTAATAATTCCTTCGACTGATCCGATTTCCTGCCATTTTTGCAAATAAGGACAAAGCTTTGAAATGGGTAGATTTTTTAATTCCAGATCAGCTTCACAACCCACTGTGGTTGATTTTTGTCTCTGTAACAAGGGGCCAAGTTCCCCCTGAAGATTTATCTGGGTGTCCTCCTCTTCATTTTTCAAACGACAACTAATAGTGACCGGGATCATTTCGGTGGTTGAAAGTTTACCGGCTTTAAGGTCAAGGTTAACGATGTTTATAGGGCTGGGGGTTGGGGAAAGAGAATAATCCTTAAAGATAAGGTTACCGTTTCGAATTGTTAAACTTCTCAGAGAAAACCGGAAGATATTAAACCAGGGTTTGCTTTTTACTTTTTCCACCTGACATTTTTGGTGAAAATTATCTATCAGATCACTTATATTAAAGCGGTTATCTTCTTCTCGAGCAATCGTGATTTGAGGGTGGTCAAGGATTAAAAAGGGAAGGTAAATTAATCTGTTAAACATATGGCTGAAAGATAGCCCGATTAACATCCTTTTAACGAACATAAAACCTGATTTTCCCTCATGGGTTTTTATATCGATTCCCTCAAGGATAACTTGGGGTAGAGGAAAAATCTGGAGGCTGGCTTTTTGGATAGAAACCGGGCGCTGAAGAAAGGTTGTCAGCTGATTTTCCAGAAAGGTTTTTTGCTTTTCCATGTCCCAGAAATAATAAATTCCCGCGACAGCAACAGCAACAAAAAGCGCAAAAAAGGACAATAAAATTTTTTTCTTCATCATTGGCAATTCTTATGTAAAATTCTGCTATATCTTTCTTCCTTTCACTCGAACCCTTGACCTCTTGAACCCTCTATTATTAATTGTAGATAACGCACTTATCTTGCCTTAATTAACTACAACTAATCGGGAGATGATCATAGCTTCTTTCTGTTCTATAATAGACGAACGAAGCAATTATTCAAGCTATGTTTATTTCTACCCTTCTCATAATAGAAAGGATCAAACAGTGAAACCTGAAGTGCAGACAGGACAGGAAAGGGGAAACGGAATTCTTTATCTTAATTTATACGAGTTTCAGATATTCAGCAGTCATTATGCAGCTTAAGGTTTTTTGTTTGGGCAAAAGATTCCGCTTGGTATTGATGAAGAGATTTGAAGGAAAGTTTTTACGTTTTATGGGAAGAGCCCAAATAGTTTTTGGGCATTACAGGTGGTTATATCTGCTAATTCAGCGACATCTATATTTTTAACCCGAGCTACGGTTTTGGCTGTATAATAGACATAAGCCGGTTCATTTCTTTTCCCCCTAAAGGGATGAGGGGTGAGAAAAGGAGAATCAGTTTCTAAAAGAAGCCGGTTGAGGGGAAGTTCCCGGACTAAATCCTGGTAGTCTCGCGAATTTTTGAAAGTAATTGTTCCTGGGATAGAGATGTAAAAGCCTAAATCCAGACAGGACTTGGCCATGGCCAAATCCCCTGAAAAACAGTGGATAACTCCTCCGATTGTTTCGGCCCGCTCTTCCTGGAGAATTTTTAGGGTCTCCTGGTGGGCCTCCCGGTCATGAATTATAACCGGAAGGGAAACCTCCCGGGCAAGCTGTAATTGTTCCCGAAATCGTGGAAACTGGATTTTCCGGGGAGAGAGATTGCGATAGAAATCCAGGCCGATTTCACCAATCGCTACAACCTTATCATGCGCGGATAATCTTTTCAGCCGGGAATACGTTTTTGTGTCTATGCTTTTTACATCATGGGGATGAATCCCTACTGAAGCGAAGATAAAATCATACTCCTCGGCGAGCATTATGGCTTTATGGCAGTCTTCAATATCGAGGCCCACTGTTATGATGTGCTTCAATCCTGCCTCACGGGCTCTCTGGATGACCATTTCCCGGTCATCGTCAAACTGGGATAGGGTCAGATGGGCGTGAGAATCAATCAGCATGAACTTAGCTTTGCTTCAATCACCATTGGTGGTAGATTTCCTATTCAGATTGTTTGGTTATAGATTTAACTCGCAACCCGTAACCCGCAACATATAAATATATATAATTATCCCGCTGTCACTTTCACATGAACGGTTCGATTACGGGGGCCGTCAAATTCGCAAAAAAATATTCCCTGCCAGGCTCCCAGTATTATCTTTTCGTCTTTAATAAAAACGGTTTCTGAACAACCAACCAGGGTTGACTTGATGTGAGCATCAGCATTTCTTTCAATGTGGGTATAACGATTATCAAAAGGTATCAGTTTGTTCAGATGGGTGTTAATATCATAAACTACACTGGGATCGGCATTCTCATTGATCGTTATTCCTGCGGTGGTATGGGGTGTGTAAACATAGCAGATGCCTTCTTTCACCCCGGAATTTTTGACAACTTTTCGCACTTCAGACGTTATATCAACGAATTCTATCCTTTTTTTTGTCTGAACCTTAATCTGTTTTACGGCCTTTTCCTTTTCACATTTCCATAATGCAAGAAGCTGTTTGTATAATAGACAAACTTAATAAATAAAGGTTAAAAGCTTGAAAATTATTATGGTCATAAGAGCGGAAAGCGGGATGGTTATCAGCCAGGCCCACAAGATTTTTTTGACAATCCCAAAATCTAAAACCGCAATTCCCCGGGCAAACCCGACCCCGATAACTGCTCCCACCAGCGTATGAGTCGTGGAGATTGGAAGGCCCATTTTTGAGCAGAACAGAACGGTAGTGGCGGTTGCAAACTCAGCAGAAAATCCCCGCGAAGGCGTGATCTCAGTGATCTTTTTACCGATGGTTTCAATAACCCGGTAGCCAAAGGTAGCTAACCCAAAGACAATGCCAACACCCCCTAACAAGAGTATCCCAATGGGAACCTCAACCTGCATTGCCACCGCGTTTGTTTTGGCAATACTAACTATGGCTGCTACCGGACCGATAGCATTGGCAACATCATTAGCCCCATGTGCGAAGGCGACACAGCAGGCAGTAATAATTTGAAGGAAGGCAAATATTTTTTCAACCCTTCGATATTCATCACTGAGATATTCATCTGCTATCCCTTCGATTATCGTTCGGGTTTGAAAAAAATGTTTGACAGCCAAAAGGGCAAGCATTCCTAACAAGGATGAAACCAAAAGGGCATCACCTAAAGACATATCCAGGAAAAGATGACGCGGGCCTTTGTAAATAATAGAAAGAGTGAGGACAAAAATGACGGCAAAAACAAGATAAGGAGAATAAAAAACCGCTTTCTCGTAAGGCTTGGGTTTGCTTAGGATTTTGCGGCTGATAAATTTAAAAACAAAAAAAGCCGCAATTGCCCCTATCAAGGGAGCTACCATCCAGCTTAGAGCGATAGAAAGAAGCTTGCTCCAATAGACAGCATGGACGCCTGCTTTAATTAGTCCAAACCCTGCCACTGCCCCCACAATGGAATGCGTGGTGGAGACCGGCATCCCGATAAGGGTGGATAGATTTAAAAAGATGGCAGATGATATCAAAGCGGCCAACATTCCATAAGCAAGATGTTCGGGGTTGCCTGAGAACATCAGGGGATCGACGATCCCCTTGCGGATGGTATCGGTAACGTGGGAGCCAACCAGCACCGCCCCCAGAAATTCGCAAATACCTGCTAAAATGACGGCTTTTTTAAACGTGAGGGCTCGAGAGCCGACCGAGGTTCCCATGGCATTGGCTACATCATTAGCTCCAATATTCCATGCAGAATAAAGTCCAAAAACCAGGGTGATAATTAAAAATGAGAGAGGTAAGGTCATAGCCGCTTTTTTATTTTCGGGAAATGATCATGTGGTAAAGGTTGTCGCCGAGATTTTCCGCATGGTTACATAACTGACTTAAGGTCTGAATTATATTCATGCAGAAGATTATATTCAAGGTTGGTATTTTGTTTTCCAGAAGAAGCAGTTTTTTCACCAAAGAATGGGCGGAAATATCAACTTCATACTCCAGCCTCCCAACCTCCTCGACAGTAGTTTGTAATTTTTGAGCCTCGGGTCCGGCAAAAGATGCCTCTAATAACGCATCTAATTCTTTGGTTGCCAGAAGGGATCTGTGACAGGTTTTTATAACCTTCTGGACAAAACCTTTAACATCAGTTTTTAGTGTATCAGGGAAGGTGGTTTTTCTAAGCGTTAATAATATGGCGAAATCCTCAGTGAAGTCGGCCATATTATCCTGATTTTTCAGAACCCTGAAAAGGTCGCCCCGGGGGACGGGATAAAAGTGGCCTTTAGGTAAAATACGGCGGATATTGAGTTTTATAATGTCGGCCTGATGTTCAGCTTCCGATATGATTTTTTGTAACTTTTCTACGTTTTCCCATTCTTCTCTGAACCATGCTTCCGTGAGAGGCGTGATAAGGTCAATGCACTCATTAACCTTATTCGCATGTTCAATCAAGGGCCCAAAAGGTGATTTTGCGAAAAGTTTTTCAAGAATAGATATCTGCATTTGCCTTACCTCCGGTTATATTTATATTCCTGTCTTCAAGAAGGATGCTCATGGCGGTTGATGGAATTATCTTTTTAATGCCAACTTGCTTGGGTAATTCACAATGTTGCTATAAACCATATGCCAGCTGAGGTGGTAAGTCCCCGGAAAATATCTCCAATCTTAGTTTGAGTTGTCCATAATTGCTAATTTTTAGAACTGGTTATATTAATTATCTTTATGCTTGATTTTTATAATCTTCTTGACATTTTGACAAATTTCAATAAAATAACAATGTTTTATTTTTGTCAACTTTAAACTTTGATGCACTGTTAAAAAGTCGATTGTCTGCCATTTTGTCATTCCCGCTTGTCTGCGTCTGCCTGTGCGTGGTCCCTGTCTGCCGTGCCGGCACAGGCAGGCGCACGCAGACAGGTGTACCGCACAGGCAGGCAAAAACGGGAATCCACTGTACACGGGACAGACTCAAAACCTTGCTCCGGAATTTTACAAAGGACTCTCTCTATAATGGTTAGTTGGTTTGCAATATGATATTTTTAGGCACGTAGCTCAGGGGGAGAGCGCTACCCTGACGCGGTAGAAGTCGGCGGTTCGAAACCGCCCGTGCCTACTTGGAGAGTAATAGTAATTTAGTTTGAAGGTTACTCAAGACACCATAGAAAAAGAAGTTATCGTTGTTTATGTTGGGGAGCATCATGATTGATCTTCCATTCATGGTGCTTTCTTTTAGTTTAGAAAGCTGTAAAATCAATAGGAAAAAAATTTGGAAAATACAATAACGATAAAATTTTCTGATGGCTCGTCCGAGGAATCTCCTTCCGGAGTAACGGTTAAAAGGATTATTGATCTCAGGAAAGAGGATGGAGGGCATAATTTTATTGCTGCTAAAATTAATAATAGTCTCATAGACCTTTCTACGCCTTTGTATGAGGGGGGGGTATTGGATTTTATCAAGATGGGCTCGGAAGAGAGTTTGTCTATTTTGCGTCATAGCGCTTCTCATATCATGGCCCAGGCAGTACAGGAGGTGTTTGAGGGCGCTAAGGTTGCTATCGGACCCGCCATAGAAAATGGATTTTATTATGACTTTAGCTATACCAGGCCTTTTACCATTGAAGATTTAGAAAAAATAGAAAAGAAGATGCAAGAAATAATTGATCTCGACCTTCCTTTTGTCCGGGAAGAGATGGATCGCGAAACCGCGCTCAATTTTTTTCAGGATCGCAATGAATCCTATAAAGTTGAGCTTATTAATGATTTTCCTGATGAAAGCTTTTCTCTTTATCGCCAGGGGAATTATGTAGATTTGTGCCGGGGTCCTCACCTTCCCTCAACCGGCTTGGTTAAAGCCTTTAAACTCACCAGTGTTGCAGGAGCCTATTGGCGGGGTGACGAGCGAAACCCGATGCTTCAACGGATATACGGCACTGCTTTCCCTAATGATAAAGAGCTTAAAGACTATCTGCAACGGTTGGAGGAAGCCAAAAAAAGAGATCATCGGAAGTTAGGTAAAGAACTTGATCTTTTCAGCATTCATGAAGAAGTAGGTGCGGGTCTGGTGATTTTCCACCCTAAGGGAGCATTGTTACGAACAATTCTCGAAGATTTTGAAAAGCGCGAGCATTTAAAAAGAGGATATCAGATAGTAAAAGGTCCTCAGATTCTCAAGCTGGATTTATGGGAGAAGTCCGGACATTTGGATAATTACAGGGAAAACATGTACTTTACTGAGGTTGATAAACAGAAATATGGTCTCAAACCCATGAATTGTTTAGCTCATATGCTGATTTACAAATCGACAATTCGGAGTTACCGGGATTTACCTATTCGCTATTTTGAACTGGGAACGGTCCATCGGCATGAGAAGACCGGCGTGCTTCATGGTTTGATGCGGGTTAGGGAATTTACCCAGGACGATGCTCATATTATTTGTACTCCTGAACAGCTTAAAGACGAAATTAAGAAAATTATCGAATTCATACAGGATGTCATGGAAGTATTCGGGTTTTCCTACGAAATAGAATTGAGTACTCGTCCCAAAAAATCGATTGGAAGTGATAAAGCCTGGGAAGATGCAACCAAGGCATTGATGGATGTTCTTTTAGAAAGCGAGATTCCTTTTGCGGTCGATAAAGGAGCAGGAGCTTTTTATGGCCCAAAGATTGATGTTAAATTAAAAGATAGCTTGGGGAGGTCATGGCAATGTGCTACTATTCAATGTGATTTTACTCTTCCTGAGCGGTTTGATTTAACCTATGTCGGATCAGACGGCGAACGGCATCGCCCGGCAATGCTCCATCGGGTCATTTTAGGGGCGATAGAGCGTTTTATGGGAATTTTAATTGAACATTATGGAGGAGCTTTCCCATTATGGCTTGCACCGGTTCAAATGATTATTCTTCCCATCACTGAGCGGCACCATTCTTATAGTGAAGAAGTATATCAAAAAGTCAAAAGTAAAAAATTCCGGGTGGAAAAAGATTTTCGGAACGAAAAACTGGGATTTCGAATTAGAGAAGCCCAGTTAAAAAAGATCCCGTACATGCTAATTATCGGGGATAAGGAAGTCAGTGATTGTGGTGTGTCTCCCCGAACCAGAGAAGGGGAAAATTTAGAGTGTCAGAGGTTAGAAACTTTCTTAAGCAAAGCAGGATCTGAATGTAAAGTTTTTGGAGAGGAGGTGATAGGACATAGTTATTAAAAAAAATCGGATTAACAAAGGAATCCGTTGCCCAAAGGTTTTTTTAATCGATGCCGAGGGAGAACAGTTAGGGGTAAAATCTTCCCAGGAAGCTCTTAAACTTGCGGAAGAAAAGGGCATGGATCTTGTTGAAGTAGATCCCAATGCCAAGCCTCCAGTGTGTCGAATTATGGATTACGGGAAATATAAATATCAGCAGAACAAAAGAGCCCAGGAAGCACGCAGGAAGCAATCTCAAACGGTTGTTACTTTAAAAGAGATTAAACTCCGGCCAAGAACTGACGAGCATGATTTGAATCTCAAGATTCGTAATGTGGAAAAATTTTTGGCTAATAGGAACAAAGTTAAAATTTCTTTGCAATTTCGCGGGCGGGAGATGAGACATATAGATTTGGGTAAAAAAATGATGGATCGAGTAGTCGAGGAGATTAAGGATTTTGGAATCATTGAAAAAAACCCTACTCTTGCAGGGCGTTTTATGACTATGATCGTGGCGCCTAAGAACTGAAGTCAGGAAAGGCAAAACGGGGGGGAAGGTGTTTAGGGATGTGGCAAAAAATCCCGGCAATAAGAGTCTTGCCGGGAAACCATAACTCATCTTTGTTAATGGTAGTGGATTGTTATTAGATGCAGATAAGGAGCATTAAATGCCAAAAATCAAAACCAATAAAGGAGCTGCCAAGCGCTTCCGGCTGACCGGGACGGGTAAAATAAAACGTCAGAAAGCTTATAAAAGTCACATATTAACCAAGAAATCTCCCAAAAGAAAACGAAAGCTTCGGGGAGTGACGTTAATAAACAAACGCGACAATAAGAATATTCGGCGTCTTATTCCCTATAAATAGATTATCCTCGCCGTTTCAGCGGATAAAAAAGGAAATTATATAAAGAAAAGTAAGAAAGGAATATAAAAATGCCGAGAGCTACCAATAACGTTCAATCACGAAGACGACGCAAAAAGGTTCTTAAGCTTGCCAAAGGTTACCGGGGAGCGAGAAGTAAACTTTATCGGACTGCTACTGAAGCGGTTGACCGAGCCCTTAAGTATGCATATCGAGATCGAAAGGTAAAGAAACGGGAGTTCAGAAAACTTTGGATTTCCAGGATCAATGCTGCTGTCCGGATTAATGATCTTTCCTACAGCAAATTTATGATGGGATTAAAAAAGGCGAATGTGATGCTCGATCGGAAGATATTGGCTGATTTGGCAGTAAGAGACCCCAAGATTTTCTCTCAAATTGTTGTCGTGGCAAAGAATAATATTTAACTTGCTCTGTTCTAACGGTCAGGGTTAATAACTTTATGGTTTGTTCATCCAAGATTTGGTGGTGTTTAAAGATGATTTTGTCATGAAGGATAAAATTGAAGAAATCAGAACTGAGGCAGAAGATGAATTGTCAGAAGCCAGAAACGAGGGTGAGGTTGAGAAAATTCGGATTCAATATTTGGGAAAAAAAGGAAGGCTGACCTCGGTTCTTAAGAATCTGAAAGATTTACCAAAGGAAGAAAGACCCTTAATAGGCAATTTATCCAATAAGCTAAAAAAAGAGCTGGAAACAAAAATATCTGATGCTGTTCAGACGTTTGTTCAAAAGCAACGGGAGGATAAATTCAGTAAAGAGCGGGTTGATGTTACCTTGCCTGGCCGCTGTCTTCCATTAGGGAGCAAACACCCTATTTCACAAGTCACTGAAAAAGTTGTAGAAATTTTTTCCTACCTGGGATTTAGTCTGGCTGAAGGGCCGGAAGTAGAACTCGATTATTATAATTTTGAAGCTCTAAATATCCCCAAGCACCACCCCGCTCGAGACATGCACGATACCTTTTATATTTCTGATGAAGTGCTTCTTCGGACCCATACCTCTCCGGTTCAGATTCGGGTGATGGAGAAACAATCGCCACCAGTTCGAATTATTTGTATGGGCAAGGTATACCGACGCGATTCCGATGTTTCCCACACGCCTATGTTTCATCAAGTGGAGGGCCTTTTGGTTGATGAAAAGATCTCATTTGGGAACCTTAAAGGAGTTTTAACTGTTTTTATTCATAAGATGTTTTCTCCGGACACCTTGGTTCGCTTCCGCCCCAGTTTTTTCCCCTTCACTGAACCGAGTGCGGAGGTTGATATCCAATGTGTAATGTGTGGGGGGGAAGGGTGCCGAGTTTGTGGCCATACAGGCTGGCTGGAAATTTTAGGCGCAGGCATGGTAAATCCGGCGGTATTTAGAATGGTAGGATATGATACTGAAAAAGTTACCGGATTTGCATTCGGAATGGGTATTGAACGGATTGCCATGTTAAAGTTTGGAATTGATGATATCCGTCTTTTTTTTGAGAACGATGTTCGATTCTTAAATCAATTTTAGTCGGTTGTGAGTTGTTTGGTGTCGGTTATCCGTTGTTTATTCTTCTTTTTTTTGCAACAACTACGGACAACGGACAGCTAACACTTATCATTGAAAGGACTTTAGATTGTTAGTAAGCTACAACTGGTTAACCGAATATGTAAATATTGAAGCTTCTCCCGAAGAACTTTCTCACCGACTGACAATGGCGGGGTTAGAGGTTTCCGACCTTGCCTCTGTAGGAGATGAACTGAAATCTATTCGGGTTGCCAAAATTGAAGAGATTTCTCCGCATCCTAATGCTGACCGACTTTCTCTTTGCCAGATTAATGATGGTGAAAGGGTGTTAAGTGTTGTATGTGGAGCCAAAAACATGAAGGCTGGGGACAAAGTGGCGTTTGCGCTGGCAGGGACCAGGCTGCCTACTGGCATAAATATAAGAAAATCAAAGATCCGGGGAGTGGCTTCCGAGGGAATGCTATGTTCGGA
>JAGHDE010000093.1 GCA_021160085.1 Pseudomonadota bacterium
CCTACACCGTTCAAACCGCTTCTTTCCAACAGGTTGAGAATGCTCAAAAAATGGTTGAAGCCCTTAAGAAAAAAGGCTTTAGCCCTTTCATAACTCCGGCGCAGATTTCCACTGGGAAGATATGGTACCGCGTCATGCTGGGAAATTTTTCCAGTCGGGAGGAAGCAAAAAGGATTGCTCGAAAAGTGCAAGATAGTATGGATATTCAGCCCATGATAATCTCGCTAAAAAAATCTGACGGAGAGGCTAAAACTCCTTGAAATTATCATCTTCCAAACTCTGTTCTGAAGGTTTCTTCTCTTTATAAAATCGTTCTTTTTCACTATATATGCACCCACAATATTGCTGGCGATAGAGGCCCAGCTTCTGAGACATTTCTATACCCTCTTTCCACCCCTCCCGGAAATCCAAGTAGTAAAAATCAACCCCGATCTCTTTTCCCACTGCCATTCCAATCTCTTTGATTAAATTGTGATCCTGGAGTTTGCTTCCTAACAGGGTTGAGGTGAAAAGATCAAATTTACCCTTTCTGGCTACCCGGGCAGCAGCCTCTAACCGCCGATGATAACAAATCCGGCATCGCTCGCCTTCTCGAAACACCACCCTTCTAAAAAAATCTTCTAACTCATACCGATCCTGATAAATCATTTTGACCTTAAGCTCTTTTTCCATCTTTTTTACCGCTTCCAGCCTTTTTACGTACTCTTGATAGGGTTGAATGTTCGGGTTGTAAAAAAATCCAAAGGCTTCATCTCCCGCTTCTTTCAGTTTCTTTAGAGGATAGAGAGCACAATTAGCGCAACACACATGGAGTAAAATTTTCATCTTCCGAACCCTTTCATCCTCTTATCCAAACGTTTCACTCGACCCCTTGAACCCTCGAACCCTTCTTTGTAGTTTTTTAGCATTTCACTCGACCCCTCGAATTTTTACCCCGTTTGTCCCGTTGAATGTTTCGGTCTTTCCTATTCAACCGGGATTAAATGTCTTTGTTTTTTATTTCACTGGGGCATTGACCCCTTGAACCCTTCTTTGTAGTTTTTTAGCATTTCACTCGAACCCTCGAATCCTCGAACCCTTGAACCCTTATATTTATTAGAACCCTTTGTCCCTCAAGCTTGCCGGCCTTATCCGGTAACTTCTAATTCCTCCAGTATAACCCGGCCGCCTTCAGAAAGAAGTTTTTCCGCCAAAGCAATCCCCATCCTCTCTGCTTCTTCCGGCACGCCTTCAATCCGGTCCCGAACAACAACCTTCCCATCCAAAGAGCCGATCAGGCCTTCAAGGGATAACAACCCCTTCTCTATCATCCCAAAACCGGCAATTGGAACCTGGCAACCACCTTCAAGCCTTTTCAAAAAAGCTCTTTCCGCCCCAACTGTTCGGGAGGTTTCCAAATGATTAAGAGAAAAAATTAGTTTGTTTGTTTCCGCATCATCCCGTCGGGTTTCAATACCAAGGGCCCCCTGCCCGATTGCGGGAAGAATGGTTGTCGCCGGAAGATATTGAGTGATCTTATCCTTCCATCCCATCCTGATAATCCCGGCAGCAGCCACAATTATACCATCAAGCTTGCTGGTTTCCAGTCTTTTTATCCGGGTATCCAGGTTTCCCCGCAAAGGATCAATAATAAAATCCGGTCGAAAACTAAGCAGCTGAGACTGCCTTCGAAGGCTCGATGTCCCTATCCTTGCCCCCCGCGGCAATCTTTTTAGATATTTTTCTTTCCGGGAGATAAAAATATCCCGGGGATCTTCCCTTTTTGTAATGGCCCCCAATATCAAATCCGGAGGCAAAACGCCGGGGAGGTCCTTCATGCTGTGAACTGCAAGATCAATCCGTCGTTCTAAGAGCGCCTCTTCAATCTCCTTTACAAAAAGCCCCTTCCCCCCTACCTTTGCCAGCGGAACATCCGTTATCTTGTCACCGGTTGTCTTTATTGTGACCACCTGAAAGGATAAGTGAGGATACCGCTCCTCTAACCGCTCCTTAACCCGGTTGGTCTGGCACAATGCCAGCGCACTTCCCCGGGTCCCGATATAAAATTTATCCTTCCCCAATAAAATCTTCCTCTCATCCAAAAATATCTGATCTGTCAGCGGAATTTGATTTTTTTTAACACAACTGCTTTAATATATCAAAACAAATGGACTTTAAAAATCGAAAAAATTCCATTAGACTAATCTTCATGCCCGCAAATTCAATTATTTGAGCCTAAAGGGTAAGTGCTTATGGTTTCAAATTGTCGTTCCCGACCTGATCAGGAATCCAGTATTACCAAGTATTTAATCACCTTTTTCAGGAAAACTTCCGATGCATGGAAATAAACCGCTTCTATCCTACCGGGATGAATTCCCAATAACAAAAAGGTTCATCTGCCTTGACCATGCCGGAATAGCTCCGGTGCCGCTCCGGGCAAAAAAAGCAGTGGAAAAATATTTAAAAGAGGCCTCTCGATTTGGAGCTTTTTATTACCAAACCTGGAAGAACAGAATTGAGGAAGTGAGAAAAGACTGCGCCCACCTCATCAATTCCAACCCAAAAGAGATAGCCTTTGTCAAAAACACCTCCCATGGCCTTTCCCTGATAGCGGGAGGGCTCAATTGGAAAAGAGGCGACAAGGTGCTTCTCTATGAAAAAGAGTTCCCGGGCAAAAGAGGAAAGAGGGGGAATTGTTTCTATCGCGGGGAATTTTAACCCGGTTGCGGTTCAATCCCGGTTGAGAGAACTGGGTATTATGGTCAATGTGAGGGATGAAGCAATTCGGATATCACCTCATTTTTACAATACCGAAGATGAAATTTTCAAGCTGTTTGACGCCCTCGACACGATACTCATATCTGGTTCTCCCGCTTACAATCGTTTTGATTGATCAGTGTTAAAAACAGTTAAATCCGTTTATTTTCTCACGATCGCCACTCCCCCCCAAGTCAAAGTAATATTAAAATATTCTTACAAAACACCCCTTTTCTGTCTTTCTCATTTTTCTATTATTTTTTCAAATCATAATCTTTTGCCAGCACCGCTACTCCTAAATCCCTGCAATCATCGGATATTC
>JAGHDE010000238.1 GCA_021160085.1 Pseudomonadota bacterium
CCATAGACGGTAAAAAATCGTAGTCCTGTTGAAGGAATATCATACAAATAGCTATAGGCATGGGCCATTAATTCGTCTGCTTTTTTGGTCGCCGCATAGAGTGAAATCGGATGGTCCACATTGTGATGAACCGAAAAGGGCATTTTGGTATTAAGTCCATAAACCGAACTGGAGGAGGCAAAGACAAGGTGCTTTATAGCGGTATTCCGACAGCCTTCAAGTATGTTGATAAAACCATAGATGTTGCTGTTTATATAAGCCATTGGATTTACAAGAGAATACCTTACTCCTGCTTGAGCTGCAAGGTGCACTACTATGTCAAACCGTTCTGAATCAAACAATTTCAGAATTTTCCCTTGGTCTTCTAAGGACATTTTCAGGAAGGTAAAATTTTTGTTTGTTTTTAATTGCCTTAATCGAGCCTTTTTCAGATCCACATCATAATAGCTGTTTAGGTTGTCGATTCCCACCACAGCAGCTTTTGTCTCTAATAATTTTTTACAGAGATGATAACCAATAAATCCAGCAGAACCGGTGACCAGTATTTTTCTCATAACGTAAATAATTCTCCTCTCATGTTACTATTATTATTGGTCTGTTACCCAAATCTCTTTTTGTTCTTCCGGAATGTTTTGGCTTTTTATTTGAATTCGCGTAGTAAAACAATTTTATTTTGTAATTTTATCATATAATTAGCTGTTATCAAAACAAGATCAAGGGGAAATTGAATATTATGTGAAAAAACATATTGAAAACATTGCCAAAATGGTTAAGATTTTATTGTTAAAAAAAGAGAGTAAAATAAATAAAATTACCTTGTAATAAATTTGGAAAAACAAAAATGTAAAAGTCCCGCATTTAAGAATGTTACAGGAGTAAAGCAATGTTACCCGCAAGCAAAAAAACCAGAGAAGAATTAGAAAGGCTGAAGACACTGGTTGCCTATAATGAAAGCTTAAAAGATATTACTCGGCAGATCCATGCCGCCGAAAATATCGACGATATTTTACTCAATTTAAAGGATAAGATTCTTACCCTTTTGGACGCGGTAAGGATCACAATCTATGCGGTTGATCATGATAGAAAAGAGATTTACTCTAAAACAAAAGAAGGGAATGAGGTAAAGGAAATTCGCCTGCTCATTAACCGGCAAAGTATTGCTGGGTATTGTGCTGCTACCGGTAAGATATTAAGCGTTAAAAATGCCTATGATGATGACGAGTTATCTGGTCTTGCCCCTGAAGTTGAGTTTGATAAAAGTTGGGATAGGAAAACTGGTTTTCTGACCCTTCAGGTATTAGTTGCCCCATTGATTTACAACAGAAAATTAATGGGAGTCATCCAGTTGCTCAACAAGAAAAGCGGGGATGCTTTTACTCAGGAAGACAAACGAAATATCGCTGAAATATCCGGGGTTTTGGGGCTCGCATTTTTCAACCAGATCAAAAGGACAAAAAAAAGACCAACCAAATTTGACTACCTTATTACCAGCAACATCATAACTTCAAAAGAACTGGAGGAAGCCACGATAAAGGCCCGGGAGAGAATGGTTGATGTTACCGAAATATTGATGTCATCATATAGAATAACCAAAGAGAAGATTGAGAGATCTCTCAGCAGTTATTATAATCTCAAATATCAGGCATTTGATCCTGAAATAGTCATCGATTTAAGCGTAGCCAAAAAGCTGAAGGCAGATTTCTTAAAGAAGAATCTATGGATCCCTTTGAAAGAGGATGGGAATAAGCTTGTTGTTGTAATAGATGATCCTCATGATCTACAGAAGAAGGATGCTATCGAGCAGTGGGTAAAATTTAATTGGACCGAAGCGAGAAAGATCGAATACCGGATATCCCTTCCGGAAGAAATTATTCAGTTTATAGATAACACCAGCCAATCAGGGGGCGGAAGATCAAAAGGAGGAATCAAAATCTCAGAAATTCTCGGGGGATTGGAGGGGGTAGAAGCTGATTTATCTGAAGGAGCTGATGAAACCGATGACAAAATTGACGAGTCAGACAGCAAGATTGTCCAGTTGGCTAATAAAATCATCATTGATGCCTATAATATGGGCGTGTCGGACATACATATAGAACCTTACCTGGGTAAAAGAGATACGGAAGTTAGATTTCGGCGGGATGGGTCCTGTTTTAAATATTTAGAAATTCCTGCCAGTCATACCAACGCCCTTATCTCCCGTTACAAAATCATGGCTCGCCTGAAAATCGAAGAAAAGCGTCTTCCTCAGGATGGCAAGATAAAAATTCGATATAGAAAAAAAGATGTGGAACTTCGTGTGGCTACCATCCCTACTGCTGGCGCTAACGAAGATATTGTCATCCGGATTTTAGCTGCTGGAGAACCATTGCCTCTTGATAAAATGAATTTTTCCGAACGGAATCTCGAGGTTTTAAAAAAGGTTGCTGAGCGACCCTATGGCCTTGTTCTTTGTGTTGGCCCTACGGGCTCAGGAAAAACAACAACCCTTCATTCGGTACTGGGATACATCAATAAGGAAGATCGAAAGATCTGGACTGCCGAAGACCCGGTTGAAATCACCCAGTATCGCCTTCGGCAGGTTCAAATTAATCCCAATATCAAAACTCAAGATGGCCATAAATATGATTTTGCAACTGCTATGCGGTCTTTTCTTCGGGCAGATCCAGACGTGATTATGGTGGGGGAAATGAGGGATGCGGAAACTGCGAAAATGGGAATTGAAGCATCCCTTACCGGCCATCTGGTTTTCAGTACTCTCCACACCAATAGCGCTCCCGAGACCATCAGCCGTCTTATTGAAATAGGGCTTGACCCTTTTAACTTTGCTGATTGTCTCTTAGGAATTCTGGCTCAACGACTGGTAAAAACGATTTGCCCAAAATGCAAGGAATCCTACCATCCCTCACGGGAAGAATTTGATCAGATGAGAAAGGATTACGGAGAAGAGCTGTTTAAAAACTTAAATATCCGGTACGATGAAAAGTTTGTTCTTTATCGGGGGAAGGGATGTGGTGAGTGCAACAAGTCCGGATTAAAGGGCAGATTCGCTCTCCATGAATTTTTGGAAGCTACTACTGCCATTAAAAAGCTTATTCAGCAAAGAGCTGCGGTAGAGGATATCCGGAAACAAGCCATAGAGGAAGGAATGACAACGCTGCTCCAAGACGGAATAATAAAAGCAATCAAAGGGGATACAACGCTTCAACAAGTACGGAAAGTATGCATTTATTAATTAATCTCTAAGGGGAGGGTATTCCTATTCCCCCCGGCATGTTTCCCCGGCTTTTACTTTTGTTCTTGTCTTTTTTTCTATCTGAGAGTGACCTGCTTCGGATGGTATTACTGGAATAACTTGGATCTTCCCAGACAAGCTTAATCTGTTTGGTCTCTCCCTGACCAACTTTAACCTTAATATCGAATTTATGGTTGATGGTTTTTGTCTTTTCGGTGAAAGCTGTTTCAGTATTGAATATCTTCAGTTTGTGTTTGCCCGGGGTAACCCGGACTTCTATCTGTTGTTTGAGAAAGCCCGCTTCCTTGTTGTCTATTTCCACATAGAAACCAGGATCATAGATAGCGTTAACTATTATAATTTTGCTGTCTGTTTCGCTGTTAGGAGGGATATATGCATGGTTTCCTCCGCATCCACATTGCAGTAAGGTTAGTAACAATATCCCCACCAAAAACCCCAAGCTGTTTATTTTTATAAAGCTTGCCATCTTCCTCACCATAAATCTTAGCACGATATGAATTTTAAATTCTATTTATACCATGTTTTAGCGATCATTCAAGAAGTTTAAACAACCAGTAATTATTCAGCAACCACAAAGGTGTCATAGTATCCTTTTGACTGTAATTTTTTCTGGGCAGCAATGGTTTCTTTAAGGGTATGAAATTTTCCTGCCCGAACTTTATAAACAGTTCTTCCTTCGGTATTGAACGTGGTTAAGTAAACAGGATTAACATAGTTAGATACCATTTCTTTTAGACGAGTAGCATTGTTCAGATCTTTAAATGCTCCTATCTGGATAGTAAAATTTCCTGTCCAGTAACTCATTGTGGAGTTTGATGTTCCTTGAGTGGGGGCATCCTGATTTTGTTTTTTCGCCAACGTTAATACTTTTATTTCTACCGGAGCAGTTCCCGGACCAATGAGTCCGATCTCCAGTGCCCCTGCATAGGAAAGGTCGATGATTCGATTTTTCACAAAAGGACCGCGGTCATTGATTCTCAAGGTTGTTTTTTTACTGTTGGTCAGATTGGTAACCTGAACGGACGTTCCAAATGGCAGAATCCGATGGGCTGCGGTTTTAGCATACATATTGTAAATTTCTCCGTTGGAGGTTTTTCTCCCATGGAATTTTTCTCCATACCAGGAGGCAATACCCTTCTCTATATAGCCTGATGCATTACATAGGGGATAATAGATTTGCCCAGCAACGGAATAGGGGGGCGGAGCATTTTTGTCTGTTGGTGGTTTGGCCGGTATCCGAGCGCAACCAATCGTTGTGAACAAAGAGATCAAGACTATAACAGGAAAAAAGATCGGTGTTTTCACTGTTGAAAAAAGTTTCTGTTATTCAAATATCAAAGATAACAGTGGTTAAGGTTTTGGGATCTAAATTAATCTTCGAAAAAATTTTTTTCTCTATACAAAAACTTTGTTTTTCAATCATTTTTAATCGAGGGGAAGTTTTTATATTAAAACCATAGCGACGGTGTATGTCATGAAAACGTTTAGTCAGAGTTACAATGGTATCGTGAAGAACCCGTTTGTCAGCATAGTTAATGATTTCTTCATGGCTTACCGAACTGCTCTTAATGATCAGGATGGGTAATTCAACATGACATCTGATGATTTTTCCTATCAGCGGGTATCCCAATTCATTTAAAAGTAATTCTCCTGTTAAAGCATGGTTTTCATGGGTATGAATGCTTCTGGTCTTGGTAATATCGTGGAGAAGAGCAGCCGCACCTATCACCTTGAGGTCTAATTTTTCACCGAATTGGATTAAGGAGTGAGCGAGGAACAAAGCTACTTTTTCCACCATTAAACTGTGTCGGACAATATTATCCAGCATCCCCTCTTTTTTCATCAGGGAAATACACTCTTCCCGCGCAGGAATCTTTTTGTTTGTTGATGTAGATTGTAGCATTAAGGTTCACAATTTCAATAAAAAAAGGAAGGTCACACTCAATGGCCTTCCTTATAAAGAGCATCATAATAATAGAGGAATAATTATCTTTTAGAGAACTGAAATTTTTTCCGGGCTTTCTTTTGTCCGTATTTTTTACGTTCTTTAATTCGCGAATCGCGAGTTAAAAACCCTTCTTTCTTTAAAAGACTTCTGAATTCATCATTTATTTCCAATAGAGCTTTTGATATTCCGTGTTTTATGGCATCTGCCTGGCCGGTGTTGCCTCCTCCCCGCACATTGACCTTAATATCATATTTTCCGTAAGTGTCTGTACGGTAAAAAGGTTGTTTGATAACCATTCTTGATGTTTCTCGAGGAAAATAATCCTCCAGAGAACGTTTATTAATGACAAATCTGCCTTCCCCCTCTTTAAGCATTACTCGGGCGATAGACCTTTTTCTTTTTCCAGTGGCACAAATATAGTTATTCAAAACCAATACCTCGACGACTAAAGTTCAATTTTTTCTGGTTGCTGAGCCTGATGAGGATGAACATTGTCAGGATACACCCTTAACTTTTTCAACATAGTTCTACCCAGACTGTTTTTAGGTAACATTCCCTTCACTGCTTTCAGGATAACATCTTCAGGCCTTTTATCCAGAAGGTCCTTGGCGTTAATGGACTTGATCCCTCCCGGATATCCGCTATGGTGATAATATATTTTATCTTTTAATTTTCTTCCGGTAAGTTTAATTTTTTTTGCATTGACAACAACAACAAAGTCACCAGTATCTACATGAGGGGTAAATATGGGCTTGTTTTTCCCGCGCAAGATAGAAGCAAGCTGGCTTGCCAATCTTCCTAAAATTTTATCCTCGGCATCAACTAAATACCAATTTTTTTCTACCTGATCTTTTTTTGCCTGAAATGTTCCCATTTATTAACTGCCTTCTTTCGTATAAAGAGAGACCTTTGAATTTTGCCATAAATAATCTAAATAATCATTCCCGCCTGTCTGCCGTGCCTGCATAGGCAGGTGCAAGCATGTCCTCGACTCCGCTCGGAGGCGGGAACCCGGTATTTTCAGCCCGTTATGGATTTCCACTTTCGCGAGAATGACAGAAAAGGCGCTTTTCCAAAAGGCTCTAAGAGAAAAATGTATATTTATGTTGAAATTTTATCAATTTGTCAAGAAAAAATTGTTTAAAACACTTTATTTTTTAATTAAGGTAAACAAAAAGCAATCATATTCCCTGTTTGACAACCAAGTATAAATTAACTATTACTCATTAGCAAGGCTTTTAACAAGGGGAATTTTTAAAAGGGCTATTCTTATGGAAAATATTGTTTTGGAATCAGGATTAATTATTATTGCCTATCTTTGCGGTTCATTACCTACCGGCTTCATTCTGAGCCGTGTTTTTGGCAATATTGATATCAGAAAATATGGAAGTCACAATATCGGAGCTACTAATGTCTATCGAAATTTAGGGAAAAAAATAGGGGCATTAACTCTTTTAGGGGATGTTATAAAAGGATTTTTACCGGTTTATCTGGTATATTTTGTGACTGGAGCAGAAATATGGGTATCGTTAGCTGCAGTGGCCACATTTTTGGGACATCTTCATCCTGTTTATTTGAAGTTTTCCGGGGGGAAAGGAGTGGCTACTGCCCTCGGAGTATTTTTGGTCTTATCACCCCAACTTATTGTTATCAGCGGTATAATTTTTTTCCTTACACTTTTTTTGTTTCGTTATGTTTCTTTAAGTTCTATCTCTGCCGCCGCTACCATACCGTTACTTATGTATCTTGCTCCCTTCTCTTACCCTCATTCTTACATCATAACATCGATCATCATTGCAATCATGATTGGTTATCGGCATAAGGAAAATATTAAACGGATTATAAAAGGAACCGAATCCAAAATCGGAGGTGGGGGTTAAGGGATTGCTCAAGCCCTAAAGCTTTTTTACTACTTTTTGGTGATGGCGTTGGGATTTAGGGAGACGTCTTGAAGGACCTTTTTTCTTCGTGCCTTTGCTTTGGAAGCTCTCGTAATCGTCCTCTTCCATATTTCCTTTTAGATCTATGTATTGGGATAATTCCATCTTTGCTTCGAATTCCGGAGAGGAAATTACCTCGCATCCTTGCCTGGCACATGAAGACTCAAGGTCTCGATCAGAGGTAACGATAAGGGCTTTTTCTTTTTGTTGGGAAGCGAGCCGTTTTATAACCTCATCAGCTTTTTCTCCCCGCCGGGAAAAGATCACCTCTATCCCCCCTGTTCTTTCATGGCCTTCCGAAAAATGCCCCTCCATCCATCCGTCAAATACCACGGTTATAACGTGCTGCTTTATGCGTTTATACGCCAATAGTTTCTTTAAAAGCATTTTCCTGCCTTTTTCCAAGTCTTCCTGGTCATGTTTGCGCAACTGAGGGGACTGGCGAATGAGGTTATATCCGTCGATGATAAGATGAATGGCCATTACTGATTTGCAGATTGATGGGTTTTTTTACAATAGAAATATAAAAAAGCAGCTGTTATGAAGATGAAAAGACTGATAAGCTGAGGGAGAGAAATTGTTTGATTCCAGAACCAGGGTCGGGGATCTCCCCGAAAAAATTCGATAGTGAACCGAGACCCGGAATGGAGAATTAAGTAAAGGCAGAAAAGCTGTCCGGTGAATCGGATATGCTCGCGAAAAGAGACAAGAATGAAAAAAATTATAAAGCATGCCAAAGAAGAATAAAGTTGAGTTGGATGAAGAGGAATTCCTTTGAGGGCAAGACTCTGTGGGTGTGTGAATGTGACTCCCCAGGGAAGCTGAGTGGGAAGACCATAACAACAGCCGGCAAAAAAACACCCTATTCTCCCTACCGCTTGTCCAATCGCCATTGAAGGGGCAAACAGATCGAAAAAATCCAAGAAACAAAAACCTTGCCTTCTTATAAGAATCCAGGCGACAGGAATCCCCAAAAGGAAACCACCATAGAAGACGAGTCCTCCCTCCCATAGTTTAAAAACGTTTAAAGGACTGTCTTTGTATGATGCTAAGTTCTGGATAACATAAAAAATTCGGGATCCAATGATACCAGCTAGGATGATATAAAAAACCCCATCAAGGATTTTTTGGGAATCATAGCCTTCTTTTTTTGCCTGTATTAGAGCAAGGCTGATCCCCAGCATCAATCCGGTGGCAACAAAAAAACCGTAGGTATAAATAGTTACCGGACCAATCTGAAAAAGAATCGGATGCATTTTTTCCTACCACTTTTTTAAAAAGATAGAGATTCCTAAAACAAAGCAACCAATGGTTATGGAGGAATCAGCAACATTGAAGGCTGGCCAGTGATAAGCATAATAATGAAGATCAAGAAAATCAATAACACTGCCTAAGCGGATCCGGTCAATAAGATTTCCTATGGCTCCTCCGATGACGAGGGCTATTCCAATGGCGGTCCCGTATTGTTTGGCTTCGAGCTTCCAATAAAAAAAACCAATAAATCCTATCGCTGCCAAGGTAATAATGATAAAAATTTTTTGAAAGTACAGGTTGCTTATGCCCGAAAATATCCCAAATGCCCCACCCGTATTTCGAATATAAATTATGTGAAAAAAATTATGAACTATCTCGATGGACTGGAAGAAGGTTAAGCTATGGTCTATCCATAATTTCGATATCTGGTCTAACACTATGACGGGAAGTGTGATTGCTGATAAAATAATTTTTTTTGTCTTCAAAACATGTAACCCGACAGCTTAAAGTTTGTGTTTTTATGGGCTGTTGCTTATAGAGTTTTTTGGTTTGAGTAACCGCCTGCTTAGAAACAATATTTATTGATCCAGAACGTTTGAACATCGTTTGCAAAGAGTGGGATGGTTTGGATTTTCTCCAACCGTGGTCTGATAATTCCAGCAGCGCTCACATTTTTCCCCCGGGGCTTTCTTTATGACTACACTCATTTCCTCTGTCGCTTCATCACTCCCTTCTTCCATACCCACTTTTGAAACGATGAAAAGTGCGGGAAGGAAGGATTCGTATTCCTTTAGAAGGGCTAATTGTTTTCTCGAGGCTTTGATGACAACCTCCGCTTCCAGGGAACTGCCGATCTGTTTTTTGCGACGGGCTTCTTCCAATGTTTGATTTATCTCTTCCCTGATCGCGAAAAGTTTTTTCCACCGATCAGCCAATGCATCATCCATGTGGTAAGGATTCGGCGAAGGGAATCTCGAAAGG
>JAGHDE010000063.1 GCA_021160085.1 Pseudomonadota bacterium
TAATATCCCTTTTTTGGGGAGAGAGGGGGGGGTAATTCCCCCTTTTCAGCGCTGCTTTGCCAGTCTGCCTGCAATAATTAAGCAAATAGTCGACTCCGGGTGCGGGAAGCTGTTTTTATAAGCGCTGTGCCTTTACGGATTCCACAATAGCGCACACCAATGCAAAGGCTTCGTTTAAATCAAATCCGGCAATATCACCGGGGCGAAGCACCGGTTTTAAACGACCATTCAGTTGCTTATCGATTTCTTGCTTTCGGTCTGAGGAGACGTCAAGAGGGTCGTTGCCCGGCACGTCAAGTTTGGCTTTCACTATCCTCAAAAAATCGGGTTCTAAAAAATCAAGTTTCATTTTCTTAGCCGCATAGAAAAGGTCGAAAAAGTCCCTGATCGCCGGTTCTTTTCGCGTCAGGGCAGCACGGACCTTTTCCGCATACAATTCCTTCAGTGACATTGCTCGAACCGTAAAGAGGGAAAAAACCGGTTGAGCAAGAAACGGGTTTATCACAATTGTACGTACCGGTCCGGCTTCAGGGGGGCTGAGAAGCGGTTCACGCAAGCCGACCTCAAGCTTAACTTTTTCCTGTCTCTCAATCACCGCTGACCGATACTCAATGTATCCGATGTATTGGCGTGATTCGTTATGGCCTCTGAATAATTCTGAAATACTGACTCCGGGAATAACTTCCGGCAGATCCTCAATCATACGCTTGACGGGCTTCATCCTGGTTTGCCTCTGATTTCGTGAGGCGTCCGCAACAATCGGGATTACAAAGTCCAGATCCTCACTGAGCCGATAAAAGTCCGTATAGACTTTGCTCAGACAGGTCCCGCCTTTGAACACGAGTGATGTTTTTCCGGCAAATAAATACTGCAAGATCAGTGAACAGTAGTAGTCCTTTTCGATCAGAGTGGCGGTAAATCCCGTAGCGGCTTCCGAAGATGCCAGGCACTCCCGAAAAATATCAAAGTCAGCGGCATGAGGATAGAAGAACAATCTCTTACCCATTGACAATCACCCCCCACGTGCGGTTGGCCGATCCTTTCGCCGGTCTGCCGGGAATCCAGGAAATGAGAGCTTTGGAATTTCTCAGATACCGCCGAAGACAGTTTATACTTCTCGCAGTTTGGCCAAGAGTATCCAACATATACCCTATCCTCCTGGCTGCAGCCTGGTTTCCGTAACATATGGTGGTATCGACTAACGAGGGTACCAGGTTGACATCTTTTTTGATTTCCTGTCTTATCCAGTCATATCCACGGGGCAGACTATCAAAGCGGGACCAGTCATAGACGGCATCCATAAGTGTCCTCGCTTTAGAGGAATAGATAATTGCATCATCTCCCTTTCGTACGGGAAAGATCTCAGTGGCCCCAAGCCGTTTATCCGTAATTTTTATGAAGTTGAATACCAGGCTTCCGATTGTGCGGCTGCCGGAAATGCGATTGTTATACACAGATGTGCTGCCCGGAATTTGGTCATCGAGACCATAAAAATTAAACGCCGCCGGTCCGCAGATCTGATACCGGCCATCCTCTTCTTCCATGAGCTTCCGAAGTGTCAGGGCAACGCCGGGACTATATCCGCCACCGGCAGGTATGCGGGAAGGAACAAGATACACCCCGCGTTTCAACCTGACAATCCATCTTGATTGCGCCAGACGACGGAGCAAATCACGTTCCTGTAATTCGGTAATGCCTAATACCGGCAATAGTTCACCCGTGCGGATGATATCTTTTTTCTTAAGCTGGGTATATGCGAAAAATCTTGAGGAGAGATTTCCCAGCTCCGGGCCTTGTTTTTTCATGATATTTTATATTAATGGGTTATTAACCCATTATCAATAAAAATTATAAATGTCAAGCCCTCATATTCCCTGAAAACCGGTATCCCGGTTATGTCATATCCTCGACTGGCTGAAATTCGATAAAAATTTTCAATCGGCATGATCATAATGGGAAAACTGCATGGAGAATGTACCTCTTCCCTGACTGGCAGAACGAAGGCTGGTGGAATAACCAAACATCTCTTTCAAAGGCACCAAAACCTTGAGGATCGAAACCTTCCCTTTGGGGGTAATTTTTCCCACCTTCCCCCGGCGGGAGTTAATATCTCCGATAACTTCACCTAAAAAATTTTCGGGGACTACCACATCAACCGACATAATCGGTTCCAAAAGGATGGAACCCGCCTTTCTACAGCCTTCCTTGACCGCCATGGACGCGGCAACTTTAAAGGCCATTTCGGTTGATGCTCCTTCGCGGTAACTTCCGTCAATAAGTGTTGCTTTAACATCAACCAGAGGATAACCGACTATAATCCCGCTCAATAATCCTTCCCGGGTCCCGTCCTGAATGGAGCCAATAAAATCAAGGGGGACAATCCCTTCCGGGAGCGCATTCACAAAATCAATGCCCTTTCCCCTTTTAAGGGGCTCAAGCCTCAGCTTTACCCGCGCGTAATTCCGGGCATCTGCGATCTCCTTATCAAACACTTCTTCCACCTCAACAACTCTGGTGATGGTCTCACGGTATACCACCTGAGGTTTCCCCACATTCACATTCACATTAAAATCCTGCAAAAGCCGGGTTACCAGGACTTCCAAATGAAGTTCTCCCATCCCCGAGATAACTGTCTGGTCAGAGTCCTCATCGTACTTCACGTTGAAGGTTGGATCCTCATCCACCAGTCTGGAGAGAGCATTTTCCAGCTTTTCTAAATCACTCCTGGTTTTCGGCTCGATGGCGATAGACATAACCGGCCGATAGAAATCGATCGGTTCTAAAATAACAGGGTTTTCCCGGTCACAAAGGGTATTGCCAGTAATGGTATTTTTTAAACCAACCACTGCCACAATATCCCCGGCTTTTGCCTCTTTTAAACGCTCCCTTTTGTTGGAGTGCATCCTGAAAATTCGGGCAATTCGTTCTGTCTTCTGTTTAGTAATATTATAAATCTCTGCTCCGGCAGGAATTTTACCCGAATAGATTCTCAGAAAGGTGAGCTTCCTTTTTTCCTCATCGCTTAAAATCTTGAAAGCGAAAGCAGAAAAAGGGGCTTTTTCATTACAGGGCATTTCCTCTTTCTGGCCGTTTAAAGGATTTATTCCCACTACCGGCGGAATATCCAGAGGAGAAGGCAGATAGTCTATCACTCCATCCAATACTGGCTGAACCCCTTTGTTCTTTAGCGCTGTTCCACAAAGAACCGGAGTAACCTTCGTCTGCAAGGTAAGGTTTCTAATCACCCTCCGGATTTTATCAGGAGCAATACTCTCTCCTGATAAATATTCTTCCAGCAGCATGTCATCGTGTTCTACTATCTTCTCCAAAAGAAGCTCACGGTATTGCGCGGCTTCATCTCTTTTGTCTTCAGGAATCGGTTCGGCTGAAAAGGTAATCCCCAGGGTGTCTTCGTGCCATATAACCAGTTCGTTCTGGACGAGGTCAATAATTCCCTTAAAGTCTGCTTCGTTACCAAAGGGAAGCTGGAGCAGAAGCGGGTCAGTGCCTAATTTTTCTTTCATCTGTTGAATCGTTCCGTGAAAATCTGCTCCTGTCCGATCCATTTTATTTATGAAAGCGATCCGGGGAATACGATATTTATCCGCCTGATGCCAAACTGTTTCTGACTGGGGCTCCACTCCTCCCACTGCACAGAAAACAACCACCACCCCATCCAGAACCCTTAATGATCTTTCCACCTCAATGGTGAAGTCCACATGACCGGGAGTATCAATGATATGAATATCATGGCCCTTCCAGAGGCAGGTTGTAGCCGCAGACGTTATTGTGATGCCTCGTTCCTGCTCCTGCGCCAGATAGTCCATGACTGCCTGCCCATCATGAACTTCACCCAATTTATGAGTTCTGCCGGTGTAAAAGAGAATCCTCTCGGTAACCGTGGTTTTCCCGGCATCAATATGGGCAATTATTCCAATGTTGCGAATTTTTTCTAATTGGTTTGTCTTCGCCAAGGTTCAACCAGCCTTAATTATGGAAAGATCAGATTTAAAAGGAGCGCGACAATCAATATGCCCTTTCAAGGTTTCCGGAGCTTCACCTTCTATCAGAATCTGTATCTCTTTCAAGGAAGAAATATTTAACAGCAATGAGTTAACAATAGAGTAAATCGTGTGCATTTCAGCCAATGTCCCTCCCGGATGATTCTGGGAAAGTTCCCGGCTGAAGTTTATGATGCCTGTCCCCTTTCCCTTGAGCGAAATACTGCGTATGGCTACCTTTGGGGGGATGGTTTGAAAAAGATCACCTTCCGGTCCCTTAATCAGTTCTTCAACAATCACTCTGATCTGATTTTTTACATCTCCTCTTTTCCAGACCAGCTTTCTGGACTCTTTGGAAAGATAGTCGCTGTCAGAATCAGAAAAGTAGAGATTTACCCGAACGATCTCTTCCTTTATCGGAGTAGCGGAGGGGGGCTTAACAACCGGTTTTTGGGAACGGGTTTTTTCTTTTTGTGATAATCTGGTAACTACTTCCGGGTTTTTGATCAAGTAGACCGAGCCCGCAGTTATGCCCACCAGAACTAAGAAAATAACAATCCTGATAATGATGGACGGACTCTTTTTAGAACGGGGTTTTGATTTGGGCTTCTTTTTGGGCTTTGCTTTTTTAGCCATAAGGTTTTGGAAATTGGAAATTTTATTTTATCTGCTCAATAACTGCTCAGGAAAAGGATCTTTTTCCTTAAAATCGGGGAGGCAACTTTCGTTCCTTTCAAGCTCCTGAATCCAGTATTCATCAAAGTTAAAACCTTCCATCATTTTTCTCACTTCCTCATATTCCTCCGGAAGAAGCGAGCGATTTAACCGGGGATGATGGTGGGCTTGATAGGTGGGAACATACTGGGACATAAGGCTGATTCTGATTGAGGGAGACAATGTCCTGACAATGAGAGAGAGAACCCGTTCACTGTTGGAAAGGTGACTGGGTAACACCAGATGCCGCACAATAACCCCTTTCTGAGCTATTCCTTCTTCATCCACCCTGATATCTCCCACCTGACGGTGCATTTCTTTAACAGCAGACTGACAGATCAACGGATAGGCAGGGGCATTTGAGTATTCCTCAGCGATATCTTCCTCTCCGTATTTCCAGTCAGGCAAATAGATGTCTATTATGCCGTCCAGAAGTCTCAGTGTCTCCACCGACTCGTATCCACTGCAATTGTAAATCAGGGGAACCTGAAGACCCTTTTCAGCGGCTAAATAAACAGACTTCAGGATAAAAGGAATATAATGAGTCGGGGTTACCAGATCAATGTTATGGCACCCCCTGTCCTGCAAATCCATCATCACCTCAGCCAGCCTTTCCTCACTTACCAGATAACCAGTTCCCTCTTGACTGATCTGATAATTCTGGCAGAAACAGCATCTAAGCGCACAGTGAGCAAAAAAAATTGTCCCCGCCCCTTTTTTGCCGGATATGGGGAGCTCTTCTCCGAAATGCGCTCCAAAATCTGCGATCCTTATCTGATCTCCTCCTCCGCAAAATCCTTTTTCTCCATTAATTCGGTCAACCCTGCACCTTCGGGGACAAAGGGTGCAGCAGGAGAGAATCTGCATCGCCCGATCCACCCGGATAGCCAGTTCCCCCGACTCTCTCAGAATTTGATAGCCTGGTTTATTGTGCAGATTATTCATTATCATCCGGTTCGGGATTCTTTGATTGCTCCTGCATCACATACCTGAGAACAAATGCTGCATCCAAAACAAAGCAGGGGGTCTATCACTGCCAGCCCCGGCGGTCTTTTCTTTTTATCATTGCCTTTTCCGTTCTTTGCCGGGGGGGTCAATTTTTCCCATCCTATTGCCGGGCAGCCTACCTTCAGACATTTCTTGCAGCCCGTGCATTCTTCTTCTAAAATTTCATAGCGTGAAGGGAAAGGGCTGAATTCTTTTCGGTTGAGAATACAGGGAGCCTCGGAAATAATGACTGAAAGTTCGGGGCGATTAACCTCTTCTTTTATAATTTTTAAGGTTTCCTCAATGGCGTAGGGGTCGACTTTCCGGACATTTTTTATTCCCAGCGCCTGACAAAGCTGGTAATAATCAACCATGTGAGTTTCTTCCCCCCGCATGGTAAATCCAGTTCCCGGATGTTCCTGTCCACCAGTCATGGCTGTAAAGCGGTTGTCCAGGATGATAATAGTACTCTTACTCTTATTGTAAGACGTATTCAACAGACTGGTTATGCCTGAATGGAAGAAGGTAGAATCTCCAATAACAGCGACCACCTTTCCCAGAGCATCATCATGTATGGCCTGTTCAATCCCGTGCGCCTGCCCAATCCCCGCCCCCATACAAACACAGGTATCGAGGGAACTCAAAGGAGGCATATAAGCCAGCGTATAACAGCCAATGTCTCCGGCCACAAAAACCTTCAGTTTATTAAAGATATAAAATATGCCCCGGTGGGGGCAACCAGGACAAAGGTTGGGCGGCCGGGCCGGAATAGACTCTGTCGGTTGGGCTGGTTTGCGGTTCTTAATCCTTTTTGGCTTGATCCCCTCTTCCACCACCCCGGGATCAAATTCACCTAAAACAGGTAAAATCTCCTTTCCGGTAACATCTATTCCTAACCCTTTGATCTGTTCTTCGAGAAAAGCGTCTAATTCTTCCACTACATAAACCTTCTTTACTTTACTGGCAAACTGTTTGATCATCTCAACCGGTAAAGGGTATACCATCCCCAGTTTAAGGTAAGAAGCTTCCGGAAACACCTCCCGAGAATAGTGGTAACAAGCGCCACTGGTTATGATGCCTATATCCTTTTTTCCCCATTCAATCCGATTGATCGGGAATTTCTCTGCAAATGCGGTCAGCTCCTTCATTCTTTTTTCTACTAAACGATGCCGCTCCCGCGCATTTACCGGAACCATCACATATTTCTGGGGGTTTTTAACCGGTCCTGAAGGTTTGCAGGGTTTTTGGGGTCGTCCCATTTTTACAATGGTTCCAGAGTGGGAAATACGCGTGGTGGTACGGAGCATTGTTAAGGTATCGAACCTTTCGCTCAGCTTAAATGCGATCTTTACAAAATCTTTGGCTTCCTGACTGTCACTCGGCTCCAGCATGGGAACTTTGGCAAATCTGGCATAATTTCGATTATCCTGCTCATTCTGAGAACTATACATATTAGGGTCATCAGCCGTAATCAGTACCAAACCTCCGTTTACTCCAATATAAGGAAGGGTCAATAAAGGATCAGCGGCTACGTTGACTCCCACATGTTTCATTACTACCAAAGCCCGCGCTCCCGCTAAAGAAGCTCCGCTTCCCACCTCCAAAGCCACTTTTTCGTTGGGGCACCATTCTATGGCAATATTTTTGAACTGAAGAAGACTTTCCATAATTTCAGTGCTCGGAGTTCCTGGATATCCAGTGGCAACAGTTACTCCCGCCTCGTAAGCGCCTCGGGCGATTCCTTCGTTTCCTGATAACATCTGTTTCATTTTATTTCCTTGAATCATTTAAAAAGTCTTTTGGAGCTAAATAGAAAATTAATCTTATTTTAAAGAGCATAACATTGTCAAGCTGGATAACACTCTTTTTAATAATGCTCTGCCAATATTATCTTAAAAGGATCATCTCCCGATTAGTTGCAATTAATTAAGGCAAAACAAGTGCGTTATCTGCAATTAATACCAGAGGGTTCAAGGGGTCAAGGATTCGAGGATTCGAGTGAAAGGAAGAAAGATATAGCAGAAAGCGAAAGAATGTTAAAGGTGCTGATAAAGTCTTTGGAAAACAAACCTTTGAATCCTTGGTCCTCTTCTCCAACTAAATCGGAGAAGAATCTAATTTGGAATGTCCGGCAATTCTGTGA
>JAGHDE010000235.1 GCA_021160085.1 Pseudomonadota bacterium
ACTTGAGTAATATTAGAAATGACTGATAGGATTTTTTCTCGTCCAATTATCCCTTTTCTAATAGCAATGATATTCGGAATTGTTTCTGGATCCTGGTTTCCAGGCAATTCTATCTGGGCATATTCTACAATTTTTTTATGCGCATGCTTAATAGTTTTTCGAACAGTATATAAAAAAAACCTGTCTGTTTGGCCTTTAGTCATTTTTTTTGCATTTGGATACCTCCTCATACAACCATGGATTGCTCCTAAGTTTCCTTCCAATCACATCACACACTTTACAGATAATCATCAATGGAAAATTGTCGGAGTTGTCGATAAGAATCCGGCAAGTTATAATAATCGCTTAAGAATAATTTTACGCGTTGAAACCCTTGGCCGGGATAACAGCTCCTTTCCGGTCGCAGGAAAGATCCGCGTAACAGTAACAAAGCCTTTTCCGGATATCTTTGTTGGAGACAGACTCTCCCTGATCGGCAAGATCAGATCGATCAGAAATTTCAACAATCCCGGTGGGTTTAATTATAGAAGATATATGGCTTTTAAAAAAATATGGGGAAGCACATATGCCCTTGGAAAAAGGATTGTTATATTAAGTAGAAATTCAGATCCGGGAATTAATGCCATTATAGAAAAAACACGCACTAAAATTTCCGATCTAATTGATAAGACAGGTGATGGCAGCCAGCAGGATGTATTAAAAGCCCTTATTGTGGGTGATAGAACCGGAATTGCAAAAAATATAGCGGCAGGATTTAACCGGGCTGGAATCGGCCATGTTCTCGCTATATCAGGGCTTCACATTGGAATTATTGCAACCGCATCGTTTATATTTTTCAGATGGCTTCTTTCTTATAGCAAACTTTTTCTATGGAATGCGTGGACTAAAAAAGGGGCAGCTATTTTATCTCTATTTCCTGTAATTTTATATGGTCTGATTTCCGGGATGTCGCCATCTACCCAAAGGGCGGTAATTATGGTTACAGTCTTTCTAATGACATTCCTGTTTGAAAAGGAACAGGACCCGATGAATACCCTGGCAATAGCTGCGATGATTATTCTTGTCGCTTCTCCCCCGTCACTTTTTTCAATTTCATTTCAGCTTTCCTTTATAGCCGTTCTTTCAATAATATATGGTTGGTCACTAAGATATGCAGGCAATAAGGGGATGATTAAGAAAGCATGGCATATCAGGATAATGGGAAGGCTGTTTTCCTTTGCATTGGTTTCCTTTTTTGCCATATTAGGCACACTGCCGATTGTCATGTTTTACTTTAACCAGATTTCCCTGGTCGGTATTATTACGAACTTATTGATAGTTCCAATAATAGGCTTTGTTGTTGTTCCCCTGGGATTGATTTCTGTGCTGTTATATCCGCTGAGCATTTTCGGAGCCTTAATCTGTATAAAGGCGAGTGCCGGTGTGCTGGCATATGCACTAAGCATTGTGCATTATATCGCGGGATTTCCTTTTGCGGCGATTAAAACCATAACCCCAAATTTTTTTGAAATATGTTGCTATTATATTCTGGCCTGGGCAATTTTGAACCTGAAAAGAGCCGGTCTCAGACGAAAAGCAGCAGTTATTGTCGCAGTATTTGTCATTCTTGCCGGCAGTGTTGATGCCTGTTACTGGGCATATAACAGGTTCTGGCGCGATGATCTCAGGGTTACTATTATTGATGTTGGTCAGGGTAGTGCCGCCCTTATAGAACTACCGGAGGGTCGTTGCTTTCTTATTGATGGAGGGGGGGTTTCAGACAATTCAATTTTTGATGTAGGAGCAAGAATTGTTGCCCCTGTTTTATGGCGCAAAAAGATCAAAACAATCGACACCATCGTTCTTTCCCATCCAAATGCTGATCACCTGAATGGATTATTATATATAGCGAGGCATTTTAATGTAAAAAGGTTATGGTGCAACAGTGATTCCGCGGATATAAACAGTTATCGCGAATTCGTAGAAATTATAAGAAAAAACAGGATAGAAACAATTGCATTTAAGGACATGCCGCGCACTTATGAAATAAATGGAGCAAGGCTTGAAATTCTTCATCCGCCAAAAGATTATATTGATAAAACAAAGAATGAAAAACAGCGAAATCTTAACAACAATTCTCTTGTAATAAAGATAAGCTTTGGGTCAAAATCGATTTTGTTTCCCGGGGATATTATGGCCCAGGCAGAGAGAGACATTGTTGCAACTCATGGAGATGAATTAAAAAGCACAGTCCTTGTTGCGCCACATCATGGCAGCAAGACGTCCAGCACAGCTATGTTTTTGGAAAAGATCAACCCGGAAATTGTAATAATATCGGCGGGCTGGAAAAATAGATTTGGTTTTCCGCATTTATCGGTTTTAAAAAGATATAATGAGAATAATTGCCGTATATTTCGTACTGACAAAAATGGAGCATTGATGATATCGAGCGATGGCCGAACTCTTAAAATCAAACCTTTTATGTAGCCGTTCACGGTTGTCGGTTCACAGTTCACAGTTTTTTTAATGAACTATGCAACGACTGATTGATTTTATGTTTTGATTAACCGTTAACTGTAAACTGTTAACCGTGAACGGCTGCCTTTTTATTTCCAGGCCTTTTTTAATTCTTCCATCTTGGCTGAAAAGCTATGTTTCATCTTCGTTGGAACCACTTTAACCATCTTTTCGGAAACCATTCTCACATGGGGTGCTAACAAGGAGTTTTTGATTACAGGCGCGCCTTTTGGAAGGAATGTAGTAAAAGCAATAAGCAGAACAGACACAATAAGCACCCCTTTGATTAAGCCGAATCCCGTGCCGCAAATGCGATCTACCCAGCCTAAAAAGGTAATATTGAGAATATATTTGATTATTACACCCAGGATGCTTATTATTAAAAAAACAGCGCAAAAAATAATCAAAAAACTTAGTATATTACGATATGAATCGTTTTGTATCCAGCCGGATAAAGGAATCGCAACCTGCATGTAATATGTGTATGCAGCATAAAAACCGCCTAATACCCCTATAATCGAAGACAGTTCCTTGATAAGCCCTCTAAAAAACCCTCTTATCATGCAAAAACCGAAAATAATTATTATTACAATATCAAAAGTATTCATGGGTTACCTTGTGAGTCCTTGAAAAACTATAAAATGTATTAAATATTAAAAATAACAAAGCAAATTTTATCAGTCAAGGTGTTTTTCTTTTTTACTTTATCAGCTTAAAATTGTAGTTTGCATTAGATTAAAAGATTGTGATACATAAAAAAATCAAAGTAGATTTGATTCCGACATGAAAGATAAATCAGACAATAAAAAAATCGAATATACATTTTCAGATATAAATCTCGCAAAGCAGCTTTTCGGGGAACATAACAGCAACCTTCAAAGAATTGCCGATGCATTAAATATCATAATCAATGCAAGGGGCAATACTGTATTTATTCAAGGCGACGGTATTGCCGTAAAGTTAGCGCAGAATATACTTGAGCAGCTCTACGGCCTGTTAAAGGATAATTGTCCGGTTTATTCGAATGATGTTGATTATGCGATCAGGGTTCTGAGCGAAGATGACAGCTTTAATTTAAAGGAGATTTTCCTGGATACTGTTTACGTTACTTCCAAAAAACATTCGATAACTCCAAAAAGCCGGGCTCAAAAAGAATATATAGACGCTATTCGAAAATATGATATGGTTTTTGGAATCGGGCCTGCAGGAACGGGTAAAACATATCTTGCGATGGCAATGGCGGTTGCCGCACTTTCAGAAGGGCGGGTTAGTCGTATAATTTTAACCAGACCCGCGGTTGAAGCCGGAGAAGCCCTTGGATTTTTGCCCGGTGATTTAACCGAAAAAGTCGATCCATATTTAAGACCTCTTTACGATGCGCTTCATGATATGATGCGTTTTGAGAAGGTGTCGAGTCTGATGAAGAAGGGGATTATTGAAGTGGCTCCTCTCGCTTTCATGCGAGGCAGAACATTAAACGATTCTTTTGTTATTTTAGATGAAGCGCAAAACACCACTTCAGAACAGATGAAGATGTTCCTCACTCGAATAGGTTTCAGCTCCAAGGCCGTTATTACAGGCGATATTACACAGACCGATCTTCCGGTTGGAAAACCTTCAGGACTTATAGAAACAAAGAATATCCTTCAGGAAATAGATGGAATAAAGTTCGTCTTTTTTTCAAAAACCGATGTTGTGCGCCATAGATTGGTCCAGGAAATCATAAAGGCATATGAAGAACTGGATGCAAAAAAATTGGGAGATTGAGGGATTTAGGGATTTAGGGATTTAGGGATTGCGAATTGAGGAATTAAAATCAGCAGAATACCTTCAATTCCTAAATTCCTAAATTCCTCAATTCGCAATTAAGCGAAGCGAATTCCTAAATTATGAATAATGAATATAGAGAAAAGCAAAGAATCGATTAACAGGCTTTTAGGGTCAAGCAATTATGCCCGATGGAGCATACTTGTCGGCGTCGCCATAATATTTACTATTATTTTTTACCCGAGCCTGGTTATTACAGAGCATTCTTATAAAATAGGCGATGTCGTTGATAGGGATATCAAGTCTCCCAGTGATTTTTTTATTGAGGATGAGTCTGCTACAGAAGCAAACCGCAAGCTTGCTGTTGAGAAAGTATTAACCGTGTATGATCGTGATAAATTATTAGCGCCAAAATTAACGATGCGCGTGCAACAGGCCTTTGCAGATCTCAGAGCGGTTTTTAAAGATGAAATGCAAGATCAGGGTGAAGGGGCTGGCAAGAATAAAGCCTCCGTGCATAAACAGATATGGCAGATGAAGAAGGGTTTTGAGGAAACAATCGGTATTTCTGTCAGTAAGGGGGCGTATCAGGTCCTTGAAAGGAAAAAATTTTCAAAAGACATATCTTATCTTATTTGCAGGATTTTAACACAGGTTTTAGAAAACGGTGTTGTAACAAATAAGGGAATCCTTCTTAAAGAGGCTGACAACGGAATATTTATAAGGGACATCGGAACCGAAACAAACAGGGTCGTCAACACAGTAAAGCAATATTACGGTCTTGACCAGGCAAAAACAATGGTCAGAATTATTGGTCAACCTTTTCTTAAGGACTTAGACTATACACTTA
>JAGHDE010000030.1 GCA_021160085.1 Pseudomonadota bacterium
TCCTCCTTGCTTTGTTTTTTTATTTTTACCTTATTTACAATTCCGGTTTTAAAAATATCATTTGGAGAATTTCCTTTTTGAAGGAATCGCCTTTCCTCGATCTTGCGCTCGGGATTTTTCCTTTTTTACTTTTTCTTACGATTTTATGGGCCAATTCTTTTGTTCTTTTGCAAGCCTCTTTGGAGGCAAAGATTAAGAGAAAAACGTATCTTTTTTCACAAATAAGACTGAATGCCCTGATTCTTCTGCCGGTTTTTCTTTTTGCTTTGCTTCAGGATATCCTCAAGCTTCTTCCCTTTAAAGGATTCGAGAACTCAGGCGCCTTATCCTCTTTGGACCTGCTCTTTTTTATGCCCTTTTTTATCCTCCTGATGTTTTTTTATCCTATGATTATGAAAATTTTCTGGGGTTGTTATCCGTTATCCCAGGGACTGACTCGAAAAAAAATAGATGCCTATTGCCGTAAGGCAGGATTAAAAACCTCCGATATTTTGATATGGCCCACCTTTCACGGCAGAACACTCACCGCCGGGATTACCGGGATTGTGGGAAGACTGCGTTATCTTTTTATTACTCCCGGGTTGCTGAAAGTTTTGAATGACGATGAAATAGAATCCGTCATTGCTCATGAAGCCGGGCATGTAAAAATGAAACATATGTGCTTTTATATTTTGTTCTTCTTGGAGTTTCCCCTTCTCATGCTATTAATCTCCGGCCTGTTGTCCATTGGTCTTTATGGATATGCAGATCTTTTAGCTAACCACCCTTTTTTCAACAGTTACGACACCAACCTATTTTCATTAGGTATATTATTGTTGCTCACCGCTTTTATACTTTTTTATTTGCGCATCTTTTTTGGTCTTCTGAGCCGCAACTTTGAACGGCAAGCTGATCTTTTTTCAATCAAAGTGGTAGGACATCCCTTAAACCTTATTTCTGCCCTGGAAAAAATATCCTATTACGGGGGGCATAGCAAAGATACTCCCAACTGGCATCATTACAGTATCGGTGAGCGGATAAAATTTCTCTATGATTGCCTGAAAAATAAGGACAAGATTGAAGCCCACCAGAGAAAGGTAAGAATAATTACCAGATTATTCATGTCCATCGTTATTCTCACAGTAATGTTGTTGTGCGGATTTCATCACCCTCAAATTAAGAAAACTATTAATTTAAACCTTATGGAAAAACAAGTTCAACGGGTAATGGCCGATAATCCTCAAAGTCTCGAATTGAAAATGACTCTTGCAGATATCTTATTAGAAAAAAAGGAATACCATCGGGCCGAACCCGTCTACCAACAAATCATCCAGGTCAGCCCGGATAATGTAGCCGCATTGAATAATCTGGCCTGGCTTTATGCCACATCAGAAGACGCTGAAATTCGCGATAAAAAAAGGGCGCTTACACTGGCCCAAAAAGCAGCGGAATTAAAAAAGGAGCCTTGCATCCTGGATACTCTGGCAGAGGCGTATTTTATTAACGGAAAAAGTGAAGAAGCCTTACAGGCCATTGAGGCGGCTATTGCACTCCAGCCCGATAACCTGAAATATTATCTGAAACAAAAGCAGAAGTTTGGCAAAGAGATAATTCAGTAGATGAAAATGCTGGAAACTTGAAACTTGAAACTGGATACTCGCAACCCGTAACCCGATCATACTTGTAAAATTTTCTCGGAACAAGCAGTCAACTTTTCTACTCCCTGGGAAGTAATTAATATTGTATTTTCAATCCCCACGGCTCCTTCACCGGGAAAAACCATCTTTGGTTCTATGGCTATAGCTGTATTCTCTTCTAATGAAAAATTTTGTCCGGCTGCCATAAACGGAATCTCGTTAATCTCCAGGCCAATACCATGGGCGACAAAAGAACTCTTTTTACCCGGGATGCCAAGATAGTTATCCTTATAACCCAATTCGGCTGCAAATCTTAATGTCTTTTCGTAGATTTCTCGTGTGTTTTTCCCTGGGAGCGTTTCTTTCAGGATTAGACTTTCTATTTTTCGCGATGCTGCGTATGCCTTCATAAACTTTTCGGGAAGTTCCCCGATACTGTAAATTCGGGTCTGGTCAACAATATATCCATTATAACAGATTCCAAAATCTACCAGTATCGGTTCATGGGCCTGAATTTTCCTTGTGCCCGCGCCTACCGGGAAGGCAGGAGAAAGTCCCGCGCCTCCCATGGGAGAATCAGCCTGGCTGACGATGCTCCCGCTGGGACCACTTAAGACATGCCACGTGTAAGCTTCATAATTGAGAGATCGTACCCGGATAAGGCCTTCATGCTCGTGCTTTTTAGCCGCCAACTCCAGCCATCCACCGAATTCAATCTCACTCATTCCCTCCCGGAGAATAGAACACCCCTCTTCATACACCATCTTTCCAATCTCCCCGGCCCGCTTCATCTGAGTAATTTCATAAGGGCTTTTGATCATCCGAAGCCTTTTTATGATTTTGGCAGTATCCACGATTTCTGTTTTCGGGAACATCTTTTGAAATCTAAAATAATCTCGCACCGGCAAAACATCCAGTTCCATCCCGATTCTTTGAGGGATGATGCCATAAAACTCCTTAATAAGTTCAGGTATTCCAAGGACTGATTCGAGAGGAACAACCTGGGCGAGAGGTGATTCTTCTATGGCCCGAGCCATGTCCCGTATCACCATCAAAAGGGGTTTTTCCTCTGCAGGAACAAACAAGACAGAATTTTGCGATGTTCCTGAAAAATAGAAGTAATCCACTTTATATATTATGAGGGCGGCCTCGATATTTTCCTGGGGCAGGATTTTTTGCAAGCGGATGATTCGGTTTTCAATTTCACTTTTTGGAACATATTTTTTTTTCATTGGACGGCCGGTAGAATTTTTAGATACGTTTCAGATGAAAGCTTCTTTTTGTGAAGAAGGTGTTTTGGAACAGAAAACAAAAAAATGTTGGCAAACAAAAAACCCGGGGGTGGCCCCCGGGTTTTTGAAGATCGAGTTTTTCTTACTTTTTCGGTTCATCCGGAAACATTTTTTTAACGATATCGTCATAGGGAGTGAGATTAGCGAGCTGTCGTCGATATTCCATGTAATCAATTTCTTTCATGCCAGTCATTTTCTGGGTATTGAAAGCATTGAAACCAATCAGGGCTTCAGTATTCATATTGGCTCCCAGCCAGTAGAGCTGGTACTGTTTTTCCGCATCCCAGAAGAACTTTTTCCTCATCCGTACACTTTCTATGGTCGTCATCAGGCACAGATAGGTAGTCTGGCACAGGGTCCAGATCATTTTGTTTACATGTTCATCCAGCAGAGTCCAGTCGGTTTGGAGGGTTTTCAAATAATTCTGGGCTTCTTTATATTCAGCTCCTTGCTTGTATTCGCCGTAGACAAATTCGCCGTTTACCACTGCTTCAGTATGGACTCGGGGATCACGAACCCATTCGCCCTTATCGTTTTTCTTTATGGGAACAGCTTTGCTGATTGCGCCCAGCCGCTCCATTTTGTAAGCGCTCCACATCTCGTTTGAAGCCGACTGCCACATGGCCAGTTCCATGGGCAGGTTCCAGGTCAGAAAATTGGTCGACCCGCCGGTAGGAGTTGAGCCATGCTTGGTTCCTGCCTGTCCGAAACTCGCTATATCAGCGGACACGGTAAAATCACACGCTTGGCCGATTTCCTGGCCTCCGGCGATTCGCATGCCGTTACAGCGGCAGATAACCGGCTTTCTGGCTTTGAGAATCGCATCGATCATGCCGGCAAAGAGATCCATATACTGGACGTATTCCATCGGCCGGCTGGTGTAATATTCAGCATATTCTTTGACATTGCCGCCGCTACAGAAAGCACGGTCGCCCATTGAGGTAAAAATAATGGCCGCCACGTCCCGGTCCATCGAAGCCTTATGCATTCCGGCAATCACTCCCTTGATCATCTGGGTGGTATAAGAGCCGTACTGGGCGGGATTGTTGAGCGTAATCCAGGCAGCGTTAACTCCTTCCACAGCCTCCCCAGTTTCGGTATTAATTAAAGGCTTTTTTTCATACATTGTACAGGGCGCCTCGGTCCCGAAGTGCTCATCGCCGAACAGCTGATGGCTCTTTTCTTCGTTGTCTCTTGGAAACCAATCTAATAACATGCTTACCTCCTTATAATTATTTTTAATCAAATGATAAATTGAGCAAAGAAAACAAATGATGAGCAAGCGCTCATTTAACAATGAGCTATCTATGCCTCTTTTTTAATAAAAAAGCAAGTAAATTTTGAGTTTTAAGTGGCGTGCCCAACCCAATCTTTTGATTTTGCCTTTAAAAAGTATAAGCTCTTGATATAATTTCAATTTCATGCCAGCTCTGAGGGCTGCCATATCATATTTTATCCGGTGCTTGTGGTTTTGATTCCCTCTCTAAGGTAGTCCTTCCTGATTCTTAAAAAAAGATTTCTTCTCTCTATCTCGTTAGCAAGGCGGTCGGGAAGAGCACAAGCTGAATACTCAGGGTCTGTTTGGTCTGAGATTATGGTAATATCGGCCTGGTTATCAATATGCCGGATGGTGGAACTGTCGCTATTGCTGACAGCTCCCTTCCCGATAACAAAGATTTTTATAGTTATTGGTTTATGTCAGAGGTTAAAAGTAGATAATATTTATTGACTATGCAGTTTGCGATATGGTGAAGTTTCGTATTGATTCAATCTTCTTTTCGGCTGCCGCCCGTTGCAGCTTCTTATTGATTTGGCTCTCATCAACATATTCTATGGCCCGGGTCTCGCAAAACTTAATGCATATGGGGTCCCCCCCGCAGAGATCGCAAGAGATTATCCGCCTGGTTATGGGGTCAAGGCTTATTGCGCCAAAGGGGCAGACTACTATACATAGTTTGCATCCAATGCATCGGTCATAGTTGGTAACTATGCTTCCCAATTCTTCATCCCGGGAGCGTGAGTTTGTGGGGCAGGCGGAAATACACGGAGCCGGCTCGCACTGCTGGCAGACCATGGGAACAGATATACCTTCATTCTCCCACTTAACCACACTTATCCGGCTTCGGGCCGGATTGGTTACCCCCTCATGTTTAACCGGACAGACTTGCTCACATAATCGGCAGCCCGTGCACTTTTCGTAATCTATTATTAAGACCTTGGCCATGAATTGTCCTCCTTAGAAGTATATGCCAAATACTAAAGCTTATGAGACGGCTCTTTGTTTATGGCTAACTTTTGTAATGTCTCCGGGCGGGGCACGCCATTTTTATCCCAGCCGTGATATTCGTAATATTCATCTATCATTCGGGTAAACTTTTCTCTGTTTATCGTCAAGCCCCGGATACCAGGGATACCCAATGTGGTTGGCTGGTCAAAGTACTGGTCAGGCAACCAGTCATCCTTTCTGGTCAGTCCTTCCCTGAGGTTAAACAGCCTCTCCATATTAGTACTCCTGTCTGCTGCATTCCAGATGTCCAGCGGTGACAGTTCCAGACCACAATTCAAATAAATCAGTTGAGACCATTCATCCCAGTTAGGAAGGTTTGGACCAAGAAATACTGTCTGAAATTTACATATACCAAGGGAGTCCACCGCCTCATACAACAGCTCTTGCCACCTCACCATCCATGCTTTCCCCTCATAGTCGCGATAGTCTGAAGTCAGAGGGCCATCGTAGGCTACCGGTTGACCATATATCTTTCTCAGGACAGGTTCGGGTAAATGATAAAGGTCTATGGCGGGCCGGCTGCTCAGGTGGTCAGCACCCCGGGAAGCGGTGGCTATATTCAATGCCAGGGCTGGTGTTGCTCTCTCGTCGGAGTTAAGCTGACCCATTCCTTTTATCTGGAGAAGATATTTCATCGAATCTTTGCCTATTTTTTTCGCGGCTCGCAAAGGTCCTTTAGCCAGGATATTGCCCAGACCTTCCCTCTTGCCGATACGATGGATCATTTCAATAAGGGCTTTATCATTACCAAACTTCAATTTCAGACCATCAGTATCCTTGTCAGTAAGGATACCCTTTTCATAAAGTTCCATTGCCCAGGCAATTATGTTGCCGGTGTCCAGCGTGTCCAGACCATAGAGATTCACCAGGTGATTACATACGTGAATGGTTAAAGCACTCCTGCAGTCAGTCTCTCCTGCCCAGGTGCAGGTAGAAGTATACTCAGGCCCCTCATCGTATGTCCCTTTATAAGGGCCTTCCGTTATGACATATTTGGATCGGCAGTGAACTGCACAGCCAAAGCAGCTGGCCCAGCCGGTGATAAACTTTTCGTATGTTTCGGGTTCAATATCAGAAGAATTTTCAAGCTGGTTAAGCTGAAAGTTACGACATCTCACCAGACCTTGACTGTTAGTGGCTCCCCAGATAAAAGGCGTGCCTAATTTGCCCATTACCTGACTCACCTTGGATTTTGTTATATCCTTAATTACTCTCTCATTATATTTCAGGGCATCTTCAGGATGCGCTATCTTAATATCCATGGTGCCTCTTACGGCTATAGCTTTAAGGTTCTTGGAGCCAAAGAGGCAGCCCATTCCTGTCCTCCCACCAGAGTTTTTGATGCCGGTCATGACATTGGCGAACCTCACCAGCTTTTCACCAGCTTCTCCGATGCCCAATACCTTTATGTTTTTATCTTCCAGTTCATCCCGGATAATTCCTTCACCCTCACGAACCGGTTTTCCCCAGAGGTGCGATGCGTCTCTTATTTCAATCTCACCATTTTGAATCCAGAGGTAGACCGGCTTTTCCGCCCTTCCTTTTATTATTAGATGGTCAAATCCCGCCCACCGCATCTCCGGGGCAAAGAAACCACCCATGTTAGAGCGGCCGAGATAGCCGGTGAGCGGAGACTTGCCGGCTATGTTGGTTCTGCCCGAAGCCGCAGCTAATGTGCCAACTAACAGTCCTGCACTTACAAGCAGCACATTATCCGGCCCGAGTGGGTCGATACCTGGTTTTATATGATTATAGAGAAGATACATATCAAGCCCTCTGCCACCAAGAAACATCTCCCGCAATTTGATGGGGATGGGCTTTATTTCAATCTGAAGTTTCACCGAAATTATGAAAATTATACATCGTACATTCAAGCAACCATCCGCAGCAGGGTGTTGATGAAAGATTTTTTCAGGGACTTGGGGTGATTGCGGCAAACGGTATCAAAATCATCTGTCAGGGAAACCTTGGCAATGATGTGTCTTAAATCCGAGAAGGCGAAACTGTTTCGGCCTCTGACTTTATGCCGACGTTCGGGGATTTTTTCGAGCCGAGCACCATAGATCCAGGTAATGGTGGTCGCCATCATAGAGAAGTTGATATGGTTGATCACGGCATGGGCAGTATGTGTTTGACTTTTGTTGCTGCCAATGTCCTGTTTGAGCTCTTTGAAACCGGATTCGATTTTCCATCTTGCGCCATAGTACTCGATGATCTGTTCGACAGTCAGGTCGAGATCGGTAGA
>JAGHDE010000227.1 GCA_021160085.1 Pseudomonadota bacterium
CGCTTAAATTGTCCCAGAACAGCAAGATGAAAACGCCCTTTGTCAAGACGGGACTTTAAGGAAAAAAGTTTTTCGCGGTAAGTGTGAAACTGCGGACCAATACCTTCAAAAAGCTGGCCGCAACGATCCATGACAGATTTTAAATCAAAACGAACCGAAACATTACGTGCATTTGAACATCCGGACTCGTACTGCTTCACCGGTTGTTCGTAATTATTTTCTGCTTGGGGGGGGATTGGTTGGACCTTATTCACAAAGAAACTCCTATCGTGTTGATTTGATTTGGTAGGAGTTATCAGCCCATTTTTTTAGCGGTTATAAAGGGAACTCCATCCCCTATTGAACCTATATTTTTTAATATTTTTCCATATTATTGTCAAGCGGATTTTTCAAAAAAAGAAACCTCCTGTTGAAAAAAGAACTGAGATGACACCAGATACTTAACAAGGAGGTTTAGAATATATATAATGAAGCGTCTCCGCTACCTTTTTCAGTTATGTGAAAACCGAGGCAATTTTTTGCATATTATCACATCATTTACTGTCTTGTTGCGGTAAAAGTTCCACTGTCATAATGATCGCCATCTACATTTTGCTGGTATGTACCCGTCATTGTGTCGCCGATAATTATTCCATTCGTGAACGCCAATTCAGCCAGATACCCAGAGATTGCTGTATGGTTCGATCTCAATGTCCGCGGTATCAAGGACTCTCCCCCCTCCAAGCACATACAACTTTGCAGTAGCTGGCGTGGAGTTCAGATTTGCTATTGCGATTCCTTTCGCGGTTATCGCGGCGCTGAAATTAATCTATTTTGGCCTGCTCTCATGACAGGTTTTTGATAGTAATCCCTTTTTGCTGAAGTACATTCCTGTGTTCAAGGAGTTCCCCGCCGATAATTCTGTCCACAACGTAAATCAGATTACCACCGTTTTTTGCATACAACTGGCCATAGGAAATTGGAACGTCAGGGGTGGAATCATCTAAAAGTGACTCGGCCACCGGCTTGACCTTGCGTTCACCGTTCGCCAGCAGCATCACTGATTTTGCCTGATAGACCTGTTCCGCCCCCATGCTGACAGCGTAACGGGGGCTTTCTTCTTCCGAAGAAAAATGATTGTCGATCACAGCGTTCGCTATGGTATCATCGTCAAGTCTCACCAGCATCACCTTGCTGCCGGCAAAAGGAATTCCCGACTCATGAAATGCTACGTGGCCCCGTCCGCCGACCCCGATAACCTGAAGATCTATGCCGCCGGCTTCTTTAATTTTTTTGGCATACCCCTCCAGTATCTCCCGCTGAATCCAGAGCAGGTATTCAGATGCCGGATTTTTTTTGATAACGATAGATTTTCCGGCATCAGTCCCTTTCTCATGCCAGTCATCGGGATGGTCTTCGAGTTCCCGGATAAGTTTTTTCTGATCGATCATACAACCATAGGGGACACTGGTTTCTATAAACTTGGTAGTGAGAAGTCCAAAAAATTCCTGAATCATAAAATAGCAGTAGCTTTCCGGATGTATCACCCGTTGCTGAATATTTTCACCGGGAAGACCCACATATTCGTCCAGGTTGAAACTGCGGATTCGACTGCTATCAAACTCGCCGGCATTAGCTGCCCTGGCAAGGTGTTTATACACTCCGGTAGGAGAATTTCCCGTCGCCAACCCCAACGTGAATTCCTTTTTGGTATCGAGCGAGCGAATGATGGTTTCCTTGATGAGTTCCCCGGCTACTTCGCTCATGTGATTAAAATCTCGTGTTATATAAACATTAAACGGCATCCATCATCTCCCTGTATGATTTTTCAATCTTTAGTTCATTTAGCCGAGGCTCGCTTTGACTGCCTGGGCAATGTGGGTACAATGTTTTTCGATTACCTCTTGGGATGGTCCCTCAACCATAACCCGGCACATGTTCTGGGTGCCTGAGTAACGAACCAATACTCGCCCTTCTTCTTTTAGCTCTGTTTCAACCTGTTTAATCGTGTCCATAATCTCCGGCACAGTAGTTATTTCCGGTTTGCTTTTTACGTCCACATTGATAAGCTTTTGCGGGTAGACATCCATCATGGCCGCAAGTTCGGAAAGCGGTTTTTTTTCTCTAACCATGGCGGCAATCAATTGTAGCGCGGTGATGATTCCATCCCCCGTGGTATGGTGATCGAGAAAAATCATATGACCGGATTCCTCCCCACCGATTACAGCCTCCATACGGAGCATATCTTCCAGAACATATCGATCGCCAACCTTTGATTCATGCTGTGCAAATCCATACTTTTTGCACGCTATCTTTAAACCGAGGTTGCTCATTACCGTACTCACCAGCAGGTCGTTTTTCAGCTTTCCCTGGTCTTTCAGCATCTTGGCACAGATGATCATAATTTGATCGCCGGTGATGGCGTTCCCTTTTTCATCAACCGCAATCAACCGGTCCCCGTCCCCGTCGAACGCCAGTCCAATGCTGGCACCGGTCTCCACAACGCGTTTCTGGAGGTCCTGAGTATGCTGGGACCCGCAATTGTCGTTAATGTTAAGGCCGTCGGGTTTATTGTTGATGACCTCGACATCAGCCCCCAGTTCAAAAAAGGTGTCCGGTGCAACTTTATACGTGGCGCCGTTTGCAGTATCAAGAACAATCTTCATTCCTTCCATCGACAGTTCGCGGGGAAAAGAATGCTTTAAAAAAACGGTATACCGCCCGGAAGCGTCTTCCATGCCGAAAGCGCGGCCCATGTCCCGGGAGGGAGGAACCATATCAGAAAGATTATTGCTCAGGATCAGGTTCTCAATGTTCTCTTCCTGCTCGTCTGACAACTTAAACCCGTTGCCGGAAAAAATCTTAATGCCGTTGTCCTGATAGGGATTGTGAGAAGCGGAAATAACGATGCCGGCGTCAGCCCGCATGCTTTCGGTTATGAAAGCAATTCCTGGGGTGGGTAAGACGCGAACCAGGTAGGAAATTCCGCCCATCGAGCTTATGCCAGCCTCAAGCGAGCTTTCCAGCATATACCCGGAAATGCGGGTATCTTTCCCGATGACCACCCGGGTATGATGGGTTGATTTCTTAAACAAACGGGTTATTGCCTGCCCGATTGCAAAGGCCATGGCTGCATCCATAGGGTAGCGGTTAGCTTCTCCCCGAATTCCATCGGTACCAAATAATTTTCCCATAACCATGTCTCCTTATGAAAAACCAAACTGTTATTTTTTAAACAACTGCAAGCCGGGCATCAGTGTTGCTGCATTTTGGCACCGGGTTTCGACAACCCGGTTGAGCCAGCGGACACCATCTTGGGAAACGCTGGCCGGCAGAGATTGTATAATGTGTATGTAGCCCGTATTGTGTTCTTCTTTATGTTTGTGAAATCCGGCAAGAAAGCAGTGGCGAAGTTCAGTTTCTTCCTCACTCTCTTCCGGAGCAAGGAACAGAGAAAATGCTTCTTCACTATGATCGTGGAACTCCTGTTTGCCGGTTGCAGCCCCCCCATGTGTGTTATACTGTTTAAGGGAAGCCGGCATCTTTTCAGCCATGGCCTTAAGCCGCTTGGCACGTTCCTTTTTCGCTAACGAGATATTGTCCATCAACCCGTCATATATGAGATCGCCAAATTTCTGTTCCTTGAAAAACAGTTGCCGAATATGCATATACCATTGTTCCAGCGCCGTCAGATTTGCCAGATAAAGAAGATTGTTTTGTATCACCCGGGAAATGTTTTTATAAGACCGTGGTGTTATATTGATGACCTTGCCGACGGGCGCCTTCCCAATAATCATC
>JAGHDE010000046.1 GCA_021160085.1 Pseudomonadota bacterium
AAGTATCAGAAGAAGCAAAAGTACTGCAGTCGTCAGGAACAGCAGTTTCAGGTCGTCTTTTGCTACCGTGAGGATACTGCCCCACATAAGATTCAAGGCCTCTGTCTTGGGACCTTCAATCAAACCCATCCCTAAAAAAGCTAACCCCAGTACTACAGAAAAAATAATTCCCACCGAGACAGTGGGATCGATATCAGCTCTTTCAGTTAAGGGGCCGATAAGCGCTGACGAAGCAATGCAAAAAATAAGGGCCATGGCAAGGGGATTTATCTTAAGCAGAAGCCCGAATATTGCGCCGGCAAAGGCAGCGTGAGACATGGCCACCCCTACGAATGGTATACGCATCATTATTATCCATACCCCGATTATGCCGCAGCTCACGCCCCCAAGCAGGGAAGCGAGGATGGCTCTTTGCATAAATCCGTATTGAAATATCTCCATCACTATTTATAACCTTCAAAAAAAAGATTCTGGAGTTGATCAGTGCAGGCACAACTTGGACCGATACTTGAGTATCCAGTTTCAACTTTATATTCTACAAGCCTAATGCCTCGATAGAACAATTATAGAGATCGGAGAGCAGATCTTTATTCAGGCTTTCTTTGAAGCCTCCGGCATGAATGATTTTTCCCCGCCTTAGAAAAATAAGTTCCTTACATGAATCCGGCAGATGTCGCAATATGTGCGTTACAAAAATTATTGTCACCTTATTATTCAGGTAGATCGTTTTAATCAATTCGATAATTTCCCGCTGAGCGCCGGGATCTAAACTACTGGTTGGTTCATCCAGAAGCATGATTTCAGGTTCCTGGACCAAGGCTCTTGCAATAGCCACCTTTTGCTGTTCTCCCGCAGAAAGATGGCCAATTGGTCTGTTTCTGAGGTTGCTTATACCGACAAGATCTAATGCCGCATCAATTGCCTGGTAATCATTTTTTTTTAGATTCCGGCACAGGCCAACCCTGCCAACCCTTCCTATTTTTACTACATTATGAACTGATATGGGCAAACGGGGATCGATGTTTGAACTCTGGGGAACGTAGGCAATCTCTTTTCTAAGCCGGTGCTCGTTTTTTTTTAGATCCAACCCAAAGACTTTAACCGTGCCCGAAACAATCTTTCCAAGCCCATTGATGGTGGTAAGAAGAGTGGTCTTTCCAACTCCGTTTGGACCAATGGCACCTAAAAAAGTGCCTTCTTTAACAGTCAGACTGACATTCTTTAGCGCCACACATTCTCTATACGAGACGGTGACATTTTCTATCTCAATGAGTTTGCCCATTTGCAAGCCTGTATGACCTTGTCCACATTTTCTTTTAGTGATTCAAGATACGAGTCTCCAAGAGGAAAATTTGTAAGGACCACATCTCTCCCCCCAATATCCTCAGCAAGCTGTTTACCAACATTTGAACCACTTTGCAAATTATCAATTACAATCTTTACATTTTCCTTCTTGGCAATTCGGGTAATTTCCAAAAAATCTTTCGGGCTCAATTCTTCCTGCCTCCCGTAACTGGCAATGGCAGTAAACCCTAACCACTCCAAAAACTCAGCCTGCATTCTGGAACATATAACCTTAATGTTTTTCACGTTTAATTTCTTGAGTTTTTGCTTAATTTCCTTACCCAGATCGTTGACCTTTTTTTTATACATTGCTGCCTGAAGCATAAATAGATCGTTATGCTCCGGATCAATAGCACCCAGAAATTCAGCAATTTCATCCACTGCCTGCAGGTGAATTTCAGGAACCATCAGGTTACCTTCCACCTTCAAGGAAAGCCTTTTCAAATCCTGGTTTCTATTCGATCGTAACATATTATCAAGAAACAGCTCGCCCTCGAAACCATGTTCCAGAACCACCTGAGCTTCTTCTATCAGTTTAGCGTCTTTCGGACAAATGTCAAAATGTCCCGGGCACATTCCGGAAGGAACGATGGTTACCACCTCGAGTTGATCTTCCCCGATCGCTTTTGTAATGCTTCCGATCATCGAGGTAGTGGCCACGATTTTAATCTTGTTTTGCTTCTCTTCACCATAAGAAAAGGTAAAAAACGTGCTCTGCAAAAGCAGGCAAACTGCTATGACAATCAAAGATGCCCATTTTTTCTTTAACATTTTCAATCTCTAAAACTTAAAACGAAACCCACTGATTACGGTTGTCCCCGGCATGGGGTATTCGGGATACATTTCATAATTCGAATTAAATATGTTATCGATACCGAGAAAAGCCTGCCAGTGGTTATTAATCCAGTATGAAGCCTTGAGGTTTGCAATAAAGTATTCATCCACGTCCTCAATGAGGCCGGTCGCTTCATTTTCTTCATAAAGACCGTCCACGTATTCGCAGTCAAATGAAACACTGAAATCCCTCCAGGTGTAATCTGCCAGTATATTAAACGTATGTTTTGGACTGCTTTTTCTGTCGTCCCTCGAGTCGCCAACGTTCATAAACGTGTAGTAAAAAGTTATATCCAGATCGGGCAGGGGCCTTAGGTTGAGACCGCTCTCTATTCCCTTTATCACAAAGCTGCCCGTGTTCAGAAAAATGTAACGGGGTGGCGGTGAGGTATTAAACCTTCTCTGGATAAAATTATTAACATCCATATAGAAGAAGTTCAGCTCCGCACTCAGCCAGTTCGTGAAATTATGATTGACCCCTGCTTCATAACTCCAGACTCTTTCCGGATCTAAATCCTCGGTCGACGGAGGAAAAAGATATAGTTCATTAAACTTTGGAGTCCGGAACCCTTTACTGATCTTCCCCCTCACCCTGGTATCTGAACTCACATGATAAAGC
>JAGHDE010000160.1 GCA_021160085.1 Pseudomonadota bacterium
ATCCAAGATATTAACATCTCCATTTTTTTATTTACCGGCTTCTCCAAATACATTTCCCCTATTAAAAAAATACACGCTTGACCCTGTTACTGAATTTACCCGGCAAGAATATGGTTTTAAAAGAATAAAACATTTTACTCTGTTTTAGTGCCTGAATGCCCCCTTCCTTTAAATAGTTAGGCTTAAATTTTATTAATTGTAACAAAATTTTGTCAATATATCAATAATAAATTACGGTGTATAGATAAACAGGGGGTTTTCGAAGTAATTAAAAGAAGTTTAAGATATAAATAATTGAGGGATGGAGACCTTTTTTGCTTTACAAAGGAGAAGATGAGTTTTATATTTACACAAAATTTCGAAGTTCAAAAAAATCTCAACAAAGAAAGAGAATGAATATTTAAAGTATATACTGCACAATTTTTTCATTTAGGCTGATTAGATCAGATTTGTTTTATTTTGCCAAGTGGGTACAATTATTGAACTTAAGGGGATAATTATGGCGAAAACATTGGGAGATATTACCAGTGAACTTACTAAAAAGGTTCTTTCTCCGGCGAAGGCTGAAGCGGAGAAAATTATTTTTGATGCCCAAGCAGAAGCTGGGAGGATAATGACTGACGCGGAGAATGAAGCGACGAAAATTAAAGAAGCTGCAAAAAAGGAAGCCGACAAGACCCGAAAGCAGATGGAAGTCGATTTAGGAACAGCGACCCGCAATTTCATTATTAAGGTGCAGGAGAGACTGGAAAAGACGATTGTGGAACCTGCGATCGAAGAAGAGATTAAAAAAACTCTTGGTGATAAAGAATTTTTAAACCGGATGATTGAAATTCTTCTCTCTGAATTTACTAAGGCACATGGGGCGGAGCATAAGGTTGAAATTCTTCTTCCGGAAAGCAAAAAATCGGAACTTGAAGCATGGTTTTTTGAGAAGTTTAGCAAAAAAGCAGAAAAGCCTCTTGTTGTTAAGTTTACAGACAAAATATCATTTGGGTTTAAAATCGGTATTGAGGGGGCAGGCCAGCATTTTAATTTTGGTGATGGCTTGGTAGAGGTTTTATCAGAATTTTGTTCTCCTCGTTTTCGCAAACATTTCTTTTCCGCAGATAAAAAGTAGTTACTTATGGGAGCCTATTATTTTTTAGCATGCCTGCTCCCCCCTCTGCCATCAGAGCTTGGGGAAAAACTCCTGTTTGATTATGCCGAAATCTTCGGAATGATTAAGCGAAGTATCTACTCCAAAGACGAATCAATCCTTAACGCTCATCTTTACTCTATCGATGTTGCTAATTGGGAATATATGGATCAAGAAAGAGATATCTTTATTGAAGGTGGGGTATTAACACGAGAAGATATCAAGACCAAAAACAATTTTCCCCTGTTTCTTAAAGACTTTATTGGTGAAAAGGAACGTACTGTTCGACGAGCCTATATTTATGACCGTTTATGGGAGCGTTATTACACCTATCTTTATGAATTGGCGGAAAAGTCAAACTGTCGATTCCTTCTCGATTATCTTCCCTGGGAGATTGATTTGCGAAACAATTTGGTATCTATTCGGGCAAAAGAAAGCGGGAAAGATCCCGAAGCATTTAAAGTCTTGAGCAATTTTACCGCCGCTGATTTTTCCAGCACTATGGCGCAGGTTAAAGGAAAGAAAAGCCCATTATTGGCTGAAGGTTATCTCGATACGGAGCGCTTAAAGCAGATTGCCCATTGTCAGGGCAATAGCCCCTTTGACATTGATGCCATCCTTGCCTATATGTCACGGTTGATGATTTACAGCCGGTGGGAAAGGATAAATGCGCCTTATGAATTTTATGATTTTTTATACGGGGGAGGTTGAATGTGGATAGCGTAAACAATAGTCATAGTCGTGTCGTAGGAGTGACTGGCCCATTAGCCACCGTAGAAGTTGGGAAGGGTCAGGAAGTCTCTCAGAATGAAGTGGGTTTTGTGACCTGTGAGGGTGTACCACTTAAGGCTGAGATTATCAGGATCCGTGGTAATCTGGTAGACATGCAGGTTTTTGAAAGCACCACTGGCTTGCAAGTGGGAGACAAGGTTGATTTTTCCGGAGAGTTACTCTCCGCCACATTAGGACCCGGTATCCTGGGGAATATTTACGAAGGTCTCCAGAATCCATTAGCAAAATTAGAAAACGACCAGGGGTTTTTCCTGAAGCGTGGTCAATATCTTCCTTCTCTTGACGAAGAAAAGACCTGGGAATTCACACCAGTGGTTACAAAAGGAGCAACAGTAAAGGCGGGGCATTATCTCGGTAAGGTACCGGAAAGTATTTTTGATCACCATATCATGGTTCCATTAACATTTTTGGGCACCTGGGAGGTGCTGGATATCAAACCTGCCGGACCTTATAATATTAATGAGCAAATTGCCCTTTTGAGAAACGAGGAAGAGCGAGAAGAAATTGTTACCATGAAGCAGGAATGGCCGGTAAAAATGCCTATGCGGGTATATAAAGAAAGATTGCTTCCCGACCGAGAGCTTTTGACCCAGTGCCGACTTATTGATATCTTTTATCCGCTGGCAGAAGGGGGTACAGCATGTATTCCCGGGCCTTTTGGTGCGGGAAAGACTGTCCTTCAACAAATTGTTTCCCGCTACGCAGAAACAGATATTGTGATCGTTGTTGCCTGCGGCGAACGTGCTGGTGAAGTGGTGGAAACGATTAAAGAATTCCCTGAATTGGAAGATCCCAAAACAGGAAAATCCCTGATGGAGAGAACCATCATCATTTGTAATACTTCCTCCATGCCGGTGGCGGCACGAGAGGCTTCAATTTACACGGGGATCACATTGGGGGAATACTTTCGCCAGCTTGGACTTAAGGTATTGCTCCTTGCTGACAGTACGTCAAGATGGGCTCAGGCGTTGCGAGAATCTTCAGCGCGCATGGAGGAAATCCCTGGCGAAGAAGCTTTTCCGGCCTATCTGGAAAGTCGTATCGCTGCTGTTTATGAAAGGGCGGGTCTGGTACGTTTGCACGATGACTCTACCGGCTCTCTTACCATTATGGGAACCGTATCTCCGGCAGGAGGGAATTTTGAAGAGCCGGTAACCCAGAATACCCTCAAGGTTGTCGGGGCTTTTTACGGCCTTTCCCGGACGCGGTCTGATCAACGGCGGTATCCTGCCATTGATCCTCTTCTTTCATGGAGTCTTTACCGAACCTTGATGAAAGATTCATTAAATGAACGCCATGAAAACTGGGTTGATTTAGTTCAAGAGGCACAAGACCTCCTTTTTAAGGGAAACGATATTCACCAGATGATGCTGGTCGTGGGTGAAGAGGGAATTAGTGTGGATGATCTGGTAACCTACCTCAAATCGGAGCTCATTGATACTGTTTGCCTGCAGCAGGATGCCTTTGACGTTGTTGAGCGGGCAACTTCAAAGGAAAGGCAGGTTTTAGATTTCTTGCTTCTCATGGAAATGGTTCACCATCAATTTGAATTTAGCAATAAAGAGGACGCAAAAAAAGAGATGACAAACATACAGAACCTCTTTTTTCAACTGAAGTATTGTGCTTTTCAGGGTGAGGATTATCAAAAATATCGAAAAGAGATCGAAACTATCCTGAGAAAGGAGTAGCTTGCAGATGATCATAGAACACTCTCGCATTATCGCCATTCAGGGCGATATTATTACTGTACCGGCAACCGGGATTTCTTACGGAGAGCTTGCCTCTGTAAAAGGCCGGCGCGGGACATCTTTAGCGCAGGTAATCCGTCTGCGAGGAGAGGATGTTTTGCTGCAGGTTTTTGCCGGAGCAAGGGGGGTCGCCACCGGAGATCAGGTGCGATTTTTGGGACATCCCATGCAGGCAGCTTTTGGTGATGCCCTGTTGGGAAGAATCTTCAATGGCTCAGGGGACCCAATTGATAATGGGGCTGAGCTGGTGGCCTTGCCCCGAATTCCTATCGGCGGACCGTCGGTTAATCCCATCATGCGAGTTATACCTCGGGGCTTTATTGAAACCAGGGTTCCCATGGTGGATGTATTTAATCCGCTGGTTGAAAGCCAGAAGCTTCCTATCTTTGCTGCTGCTGGAGAACCGTACAATGACCTTTTGGCCCGTATTGGAATGCGTGCTAATGCCGACATTGTTATCCTTGGGGGAATAGGTCTTAAGCATGACGAATATCTGAAGTTTCGAAATGCTTTTGAAGAAGCAGGAGTTCTCTCTCGAACCATAATGTTTATGCATACAGCTTCTGACCCTGTTGTTGAAAGGCTTCTTGTTCCTGACATGTCTTTGGCTGTGGCAGAGCAGTTCGCTATACAGGGCAAAAGGGTTCTTGTTCTTTTGACAGATATGACGGCATTTGCCGATGCTATGAAGGAGATCGCCATTTCCATGGATCAGGTTCCATCAAATCTTGGCTATCCAGGCTCACTTTATAGTGACCTTGCCTCGCGTTATGAGAAAGCGGTTGACTTTGAAGGGGCGGGCAGCATTACCATCCTTGCGGTGACTACCATGCCGGGTGATGATGTTACCCATCCGGTTCCCGACAACACCGGTTATATTACCGAAGGGCAATTTTACCTTAGAAAGGGAGTTATTGAACCTTTTGGTTCACTCTCTCGATTAAAGCAGTTGGTTATTGGCAAGGTTACCCGGGATGATCATGGATATATTATGAACAGCATGATCAGGCTGTTTGCCAAAAGCCGAGAGGTGGAACAGAAGCTGGCGATGGGTTTCGATAAAACCCCTGATGATGATCGGTACCTCAACTATGCAAAGCTTTTTTATGACCGCTTCATGGATCTTAAGGTAGACATAGGCCTGAACGAAGCTCTGGATCTGGGGTGGAAAACCATGGCTGAGTGTTTCCGTCCGGATGAGGTTGGAATAAAACAGGAAATTGTAGATCAATACTGGCCTGATGGGCATTAATTAATTGAGACTATGGCTGAACGGATCAAATTAAATAAGGTTTCGCTGCGGGAGCAGAAGCTGAAACGGGGGATGTATGAACGCTTTCTTCCAGCTCTTGAAGCCAGAAAAAACCAGTTTCTGATGCAACTGGCGGTTGTTCGTAAAGTGATGAAGGATAAGGAAGCCGCCATGGAGAAACTGTTGAATGAAATTAGTTCCTGGTCTCAGCTGTATAATGACATGAGCAAGGAAATCAGTTATTTTGTTTCCATTAAAGAGATCAAATCTTCAATAAAAAATGTGGCAGGACTGAAAGTACCCCAGTTTCACGAAGTTGTTTTTGAAGATCTGCCTTACAGTTTGTTTGTCACCCCGTATAGTTTTGATGAAGTTATATTAAAGACGCGGGAGGCTATTTCCCTTCGCGAAGAGCTCAAGATGCTTAAGGAACAGGAGAAGGTACTGTATGCTGGTTTTCTCAAGACCAGTCAGCGAATCAACCTTTATGAACAAAGGCTGATTCCCGAATGCAAAGAAGCTATCAGGAAGGTTACTGTTTATCTTCAGGACCAGCAGGCGGCTTCTGTTGGGGTTGCCAAAGCGGCCAAGAGGCTGAGTGGAGCAGCCTAAAGTTCTTCTTGAATCAGAATCCTGTCCTGTAAAAGAGGTTATCCGATAAGAATATTAATTGTTTGTCAAATTTATTAAGCCGTCACGGTTAAAACCGTGGGGAAATATCTGAAAGAGCAGGAGCTTATATCGTGGCTATTGCCAGAATGACCAGAGTTTATATTGTCGGACTATCTGATCACAAAGAAGAAACAATGACTTTTCTTCAGAAGTCAGGGGTGGTACATGTTGAGCCGATTAGTGATATAACAGATGAGTTTGAAAGAAAAAATGCAGCTGCTTTGCAACAATCAAGAAAGATTAAACATATTAACAGCGCGCTCAAGCGTTACCGGCAACAGGAAGAGAAAATTTCTGTGCCTGTATCAGACAAGGAGATTGTATCTTATGTTGAAAAGAAGCTGTCTCAACTGGAAGAGATAGAAAACCGAAATCAGGCCCTCCAAAAAATCATTGGTGAACTTTCTGTCTGGGGGGATTTTAACCTCCAGCAGATTAATGCGCTTGAGGAGAACGGGGTTTACGTCCAGCGGTTTCATTTGGAGGAGAAAAAGTGGGATGATTTCAGTGTTCCTGAGGGAACCTTTCTGGAAATAGTATCCAAAAAGAACGGCGTGTCCTTTTTTACAATAACGCTGGATAATCCTCTCCAGATTTCCCAGGCATCGATGCTTCCGTGGCCTGAAACAGGGCTTGAAGATGCTACCCGGGAATACGATCAATTATTAAAACAAAAAGATGAGTTGCTCAAAGAACTTGCCGGAGCTGCGGATAAGGATTCCATACTGCAAAAACAGCATGAAGATGCTTTGAATGAAGCCGCCTATACAGAAAATACCGGGACCGTCTATTCAGAAAATTATATATTTGGCGTTCAGGGTTGGATACCGGAAGAACAGACAGACGCTTTTTTGCAAGGGGTTGAAAAGAACGATCTTCCTCTTCAAGTGAGTGTCAGGGATCCTCTTCCGGAAGAAGACCCTCCGTCATTATTCAAAAACAATTGGTTTATAAAGAGGATCGAACCCCTTTTGAAACTTTACGGTACTCCCAACTACAAAGAAATAGATCCGTCCTATTTCTTTGCTCCATTTATGATCCTGTTTTTTGGTATCTGTTTAAGTGACGCTGGTTATGGCCTGGTTTTTTACCTCGTATCTCACTTTATGGAAAAAAAATTGGGGTCAAAGATACAGGGTTTATCTCTGGTGATGAAGCTGTGTAAGGCCTTTTCGCTGGCAACTATAATTGTTGGTCTCGTAACTGGCTCGGTCTTTGGCTATAACTTTGTCAACCGGGAGTGGATTCTAATTGATATAGCCATTGGGGTCGGGGAACCGATGGTTTTGTTTTATATTTCTCTGGGGTTGGGGGTAATTCATCTTTCGCTTTCCTATCTTCTGGGGATGGCGCAAGCTCCTACCCTTCAGATTCAGTTGCATAAATTTGGTGTTTTGGGAGTTTTATGGGGCGGAGTCCTTTTGGTAAGCAGAAATATCTGGTTTTCAGATCCAGTTGCATTTATGCGCCAGCCTTTCTTTTATGGAGGGGTAGGGTTTCTTACCGCAGGCCTTATCCTTACCCTCTTTTTTGCAACCAACAATAAAAATTGGGGTATACGTATTGG
>JAGHDE010000031.1 GCA_021160085.1 Pseudomonadota bacterium
GTCGCATTTATGCGACCCGAACCCTGACCCGGACCGTGGCACTCGCGTCAAGGCAGGCCTTTCGGGCTTGATAAATCAAGCCCCTACAAAAATGCAAAGTTATGCAGGGGTTCGATTAAGTATTAAACCGTTAGAAAGCACTTGACCCCTTGAATCCTGGAATCCTTGAACCCTCTTCTCCAACTAAATTAGAGAAGAACCAGAGATTATTATAAACCGTTTTAAAAACATGTTCTGAGCATTAAAAAACCCTGTTCTCAAAAGCGCATAATGAAAAACCACCCTTCAAAAAAGACTCTTCTTAACCTGATCGACAAATTTCCCCAGACCAGAACCATGGTTATCGGGGATATAATGATAGATCATTTCATCTGGGGAAATGTAAACCGCATTTCTCCTGAGGCCCCGGTCCCGGTTGTTACGGTTACTGAGGAAAGCCTCCGTTTAGGAGGAGCCGCCAATGTAACCCGTAATATATCTTCGCTGGGAGGCAAAGTCTGCTCATCAGGGGTCGCCGGCCATGATGAAATGGGGGAAAAAATTATCCATGAATTTCGATTGCTGAACATCAATACCGAAGGGATAATCATCACCAATGATCGGCCGACAACAATTAAGACCCGGATAATCGGTCATAATCAACAGGTGGTTCGATTTGACCGGGAAAAAATCTCCCCCTTAAACTCAGATTCCAAACAAAGGATCATCAACTACCTGAAAAAATGTTCGCCCAGGATCGACACAATTATCATTTCTGACTATGGCAAGGGCGTGGTCTCACGAGATTTAGTAGAAGAAGTCACCGTCTTGAGCATAAAGAAAAACATTCCGGTTATCGTGGACCCCAAGGTTGAAAACATTGACTGCTATAAAGGGGTAACCATGATAACGCCCAATCAATATGAAGCGGGCGATACTGTGGGAATGAAAATTCTGAGCAACGATGATGCTGTAAAAGCAGCCGCATTATTACAAAAAAAGACAGGCTGTGAATCAGTCCTCATAACTCGAGGTGAGCACGGCATGACCCTTTTAGAAAAAAATGGCTCTTTTACCCATATCCCTACCCTGGCTACCGAAGTTTATGATGTGACCGGCGCCGGCGATACTGTCATCAGCACTCTCGGGTTGGCTCTCGCTGCCGGAGCCTCCGCCAGGGTTTCATCTCTCCTTGCTAATTATGCTGCCGGAATTGTCATTAAAAAGGTGGGCACTGCTTCGGTGAAAGCTGAAGAATTAAGAGAGGCTGTTCAAAAACAAGATTGCACCACAACCAGACAACAGGGTGTTGCCCTGATCTCTTCTTAAAAAATAAGTCTCGATCAGACATGATGAAAAAATCTTTTACCCCCCCCCAGCTCAAAAGAGAAATTCTGGCCATTATCTTTTTTACCTTCGGCCTGGCAATAGTTTTGAGCCTTGTCTCTTATCATGCCGAAGATCCATCTTTTTCTTCTTACCAGAGCAGTTCGGAAAAAATCAGCAACCTGTTGGGAGTAGTTGGCTCTTACCTGTCTGATTTTATCTACCAGTTTTTTGGCTTAAGTTCCTTTTTGTTTGCTCTAATTCTTCTTCAACTTTCCATCCGCCTTTTTTTCACATTGCAACCTCCATTCCAATTTCTTCAAGGTTTTGTCTGGTTAGGTCTGATCTTCTCCACTACCGGAATACTCAGTTTAAGCTTAGGAAAAATCACGATAAACAATTTTTCCGGCAATGCGGGAGGGGTATCAGGTTATATAATTTCTGATTTTCTAACCAGGTACCTCAACCCAATCGGCGCCTATATCTTCCTGCTGCTAATCTTTGTTCCCTCACTAATGGCGGTCACAAACTTTTCCTTTTTTCGCACGGGAAATCTTTTTATAATATTTTTTTCCTCTCTGAAAAAAGGGGCGGTTAGCTTAATTAAATCCAGAAAAAAATTAACCCTGAAAAAAACAAAGGTAAAACAGACTCTAAATCTTCTCCCCCGGACTTCATGGTCTAAACTCAGTAAAAATGGAGAGAAGCCTTCCATTGAACCAGCCATTGTGACCAGCGCCGCAGTCGACAAATCATTGGCTTTTGACGCTGATGTTTCGGCCCGGCAAAAACAGTCCCTTATTTCTGATTTTAAACTCCCTACCCTTAACCTGCTTTCTGATCCTGAAAAAAAGATTACTCCGATTGAGAAAGAGATGCTCATACAAAATTCTCGCTTGTTAGAAAGCAAACTTGCGGATTTCGGGGTTAAAGCAAATGTTACCAATGTCCATCCCGGCCCGGTTGTTACAATGTATGAGCTAAAACCCGCGCCCGGCGTCAAAATAAATCGAATTGTCAATTTAGCCGACGATTTAGCGCTCGCATTACGGGCGGTGGGAATCAGAATCATCGCTCCAATTCCCGGCAGAGGAGCTATTGGCGTTGAAATACCTAATCGAAAACGGGAGCCTGTCTGCTTCAAAGAAATTGTGGGCCAGAAGACATTTATAAAAAGCGATTCCCTGTTAACAGTGGGACTGGGAAAAAATATTGCCGGGATGCCCATCATTACTGATCTGTCAAAGATGCCTCATCTTCTGATCGCCGGGACCACTGGTTCGGGAAAAACCGTATTCCTGAACACCCTGATATGCTCAATACTTTTCAAGGCCCCGCCTTCAAAAGTAAAGCTGCTCATAATGGACCCCAAGCGTTCGGAACTGATCTTTTATGAAGATATTCCCCACCTTCTCTACCCCGTGGTAACTGATGCTAAACAGGCAACCGAAGCCCTTCGCTGGGCAGTAGAGGAAATGGAGCGTCGCTACCATCTGCTGGCCCAAATGGGGACCCGCGATATCACAGCATACAACCAGAAGATAACCACCAACAAGGGTAATCAACAATTCTGGGAATCAAATGGTTTTGATCCCTCCGATCCTCCACAACCAATGGCCTTGATTGTGGTTGTCATAGACGAATTGGCAAATCTAATGATGATAGCTTCCCGGGAAGTAGAATTGTCGCTCGCCCGTTTGGCCCAAATGGCCCGCGCCGCCGGAATCCACCTCCTGATTGCCACCCAGCGCCCTTCCGTGGATGTCATCACTGGGACAATAAAGGCTAATTTCCCGGCGCGAATTTCTTTTCGGCTCACATCCAAGACTGATTCCCGAATAATTATTGATACCAATGGCGCGGAAAATCTTTTGAATCAGGGAGACATGCTTTTTCTTTCTCCACGAACAACAAGGCTTAAACGAATACATGCGCCCTATATCTCTGACGATGAAATTATCGGCATAGTGAATTTTCTTAAGGCTCAGGCAAAGCCGGAGTATCAGGAGCTGCATTTAAAGTCCGGGGAAGATACCGACCGGGAATCTGATGGTGATATTGATGAAAAGTACCAGGAGGCAGTGGAACTGGTCACCAGCCTGGGACAGGCTTCTATTTCTATGGTCCAAAGAAAACTCCGCATTGGATACAATCGCTCCGCCCGGATTATTGAAAAAATGGAGAAAGACGGCCTTGTGGGCCCCAGCGACGGGAGCAAACCCCGGGAAGTCCTTCGCCGAATGGTCGATATTTAAACATGAAAATTTTAAAGAAATCTTCTCTGCTTTTTATTCTGATGCTCGGCATTTCAGGAATCTATCTTCCTTCTGCTTCTGCCGGGGGAGGGAGTGTCGAGGATGAAGTTATTGCTTCTATTGAAAAAAGGTATAAAAATATCAAGGGACTTCAGGCAGACTTTAACCAGCAAAATTACATTGCCTCTTTAGACCAGTTTCGTCAATTTCAAGGAAAACTGTTCCTCCTGAGACCACATCTGTTTGCGATGGAGGTCTCTTCTCCATCAAACCAGACTCTCGTTTTTGATGGACAATTTTTCTGGATATATACCTCCGCCAACAATCAGGCTCTTAAACATCCGGTGGCCCCGGATTTTTCCGACCATCCCCTTATCAACCTTCTGACCAGCATGGCAGATCTTAGAAAAAACTTTTTCTTTTCTCTTGCCAAACCAGACTCTGCCCCTGATTATCTGTTAAACTTGACACTCAAGGATCCCAAAACCGATATCCAAAAAATCCACCTTGCCGTAACCAGGAAAGAGTTTCAAATTAAGGAAATCACATTATATTATGCCTCGGGGAACTATACCCGCCTTGCCTTGAAGGAGATCCGGGAAAATCCGGATATTTCTCCTGAGCGCTTTCAATTCACACCTCCTCCCGGGACCGAAATCGTGGAAAACTTAACCCCATTGATGCAGCCTTAATAAACTGGTATGTATTTGTTTTGAATTTTGGATTTTTGTCATTCGAATTTGCTCGCCCCGTGAAATAATTTCATTTTATAAAATTACGACTTTGTCGTATTTCACAGGGGTTTCCAATTTCAAATTTCAAATTTCAACTTTAGTCACTCTCAACTTATAACTTTAGCTCACTTTCAACTTTAGGCATTTTAGGCACTCTTAACTCTCAACCCTGGCCCAGACCCTGGCCCAGAC